>CANNBR010000010.1 GCA_947502805.1 bacterium | reverse complement strand
ACGGGACTATCCAACAGAAGCGACAACGGGCCTTTCCGCGCATCTTAAATTTGGTACTGTTTCAGTACGAGAAGTTTTTTATGCCGTCAAAGAGGAAAAAGCTGACCTGCAGATTTTAAAGCAACTCTATTGGCGTGATTTTTTTACCTATCTTGCCTATCATTTTCCGCGTGTTTTTGGGAAAGCATTTGTCGAAAAATATCAAGATATTCCTTGGGAAGATGACAAGGCTTGGTTTACGCAGTGGTGTGAAGGAACAACCGGTTTTCCTCTTGTTGATGCTGGTATGCGTCAGCTGAATGCAACGGGATATATGCATAATCGAGTACGTATGGTGGTTGCTTCATTTTTAACTAAAGATATGCATATCGATTGGCGCAAAGGTGAACGGTATTTTGCTCAACAATTGGTTGATTATGATCCGTGTGTAAACAATGGTAACTGGCAGTGGGCCGCTTCAACGGGTGCTGATGCACAACCTTATTTTCGTATTTTTAATCCATGGCTCCAACAGAAAAAATTCGATCCTGAGTGTGAGTACATCAAGCAATGGGTACCAGAGCTTAAGCATCTAACATCTAAAGAAATTCATAATTGGTACAAAGCTCAAGAGCAAAAAAATGGCTACCCGTTACCTGTTCTTGATCATGCAATAGAAAGTAAGAAGGCTAAAACAATTTTTACTTCGCTTAGATAATCATTTTTTTAAGCAGCATTATGAGCAAAACTCTTTTTTTTAGCAGCTCTTTTCTGCTAGAGTAAAGTCTTCAATGGAAAAAGGGTTAGAGGGGATAAGGGAAAAAAGGAAACATATGATACGATTCATAAAAAATAGATACCGTCCACAAGTGCGGATTAAGTACTGCTTTCCTATCTTTGCCGCCATCATTTTAAGCCTGCTTTTTTCCATCTGTGTGTTGCATTATTCCCAGTACCCGTTTTTTTTTATAATAAATTCATTGTCCGTTACCGGTAGCAATTAAGTTACGGAGTGGATAAGAATGAAGCCTCAATCTTTTTAATGCCCACTTTAAATTGAATCTCGGCAAATATTTTCCCCTTTCTCTCTTCTAGGTTTTTTATTACACCAAGTCCATAGGTCTCATGCTTAACCGTTTGGTGCTTTTTAAAACCGCCCAAAGAAAGAACTCCTGAATTACTTGCAGGCTTTTCTTTTTCTTTGACAGGGGGAAGTGTAGGTTTTGATGGATGATAGGGTTCTTTAGCTGCTGGCTTAAAAACGGGCGATGTTATAGTTGCTGTTGTATGAGCCACTGGCCGTGGTGTTGAAAAAACAAAGACTTCAGAACCGCCATGCTGAGGGGCAACGCCAAGCCATTGAGATAAATAGTTATCTGCTTCGTAATATTGCCATTTATCAGCTTGTTCAAAGCGACAAAATTGATGGGGTATTTCTTCTAAAAAGCGTGAAGGTATTTGATCTTCCATTTGCCCATATGATTGGCGATAACGAGCATAAGTAAACAATAATCGGTTACGAGCTCGGGTAATACCGACATACAGCAAACGACGTTCTTCTTCCAGAGTATCAACCGTATCGAGCGAGCGGGCAGAAGGAAGAAGCCCTTCTTCAAGTCCGGTGATAATTACATTATCAAATTCAAGCCCTTTTGCGGCATGTAAAGTCATTAAAGTAACGCAATTTTTTTCCGATTCAGATTGTTCATTGATCTGTTCCTGCAATAAAGAAACTTCTTCTAAAAACATTTTTACTGACCCTTTACCTTGGTTTCCAAAGTAATGAGCTGCGTTTAACAGTTCTTTAATGTTTTGGTTACGCTCGTCTGCTTCATGCGGTTCATAGTTTTTTTTGAGATACTCGAGGTATTCAACTCGTAAAAGTATTTCTGAAATAGCATCGGTTGCTTTGTCGGTGGAAGAAACTTTAGCAAAGAGGGAGCAAAATTGATCTAAGCTTTCGGCTTTTGAACCAGAAATGATCTTTAATTCCTTTGCTCTTACTGCCATTTGTTTGAAATTTAAGAGAGGCTGTGTGTCCCAAAAATCAATTAAAGCTTCTTGGTTTTTGTCACCAAGGCCACGTAGCGGGCAGTTAACAACGCGTGCAAAGGCGACTCTGTCAAAGGGGTTCATGATCAGACGTAAATAGGCAAGAATATCTTTAATTTCTTTTCGTTCATAAAAACGGATGCCGCCGATAATAGTGTAGGGAATTGAATGGCGAAGGAGCGCTTCTTCAATAACTCGTGATTGGAAGTGAGTGCGATATAAAACAGCAGTTGAAGAAAGCTTTTTTTGGCTATGGAGTAGTTTGCAAAAACGGCCAATAATTTCAGCTTCTTGGTACCCAGAAAGGCAACGTACTGCGCGTACGCAATCAGTTCCAGCTTTTGCTGACCATAATTTTTTTTCATTCCGCTTACTGTTGTTTTTAATTACCGTATTTGCAACAGAAAGGATTGGCTGCTTTGAACGATAGTTTTGTTCAATCTTGATGTAGCGAGCATCCTTAAAGTCTTTCTTGAAGTTAATTATATTATCAACCGTTGCCCCACGCCAGGAGTAGATTGATTGGTCTTCGTCACCCACCACGCAAATAGAATCGATGATAAAATGGCCATGTTTATCAAGCGACATCTCTTTTAAGAGCGCGTGTTGAATCGTGTTCGTATCTTGATATTCATCAACAAGTAAGTGGCGCACTCGTTCTTGGTGAAGCATTTTAACTTCAGGGTGCTTTCGAAACAGGTTTAATGCTTCAAGTAATAAATCGTCAAAATCAAAACATCTACTAACTTGTTTTTCTTTTTCATATGCCTTAAAAATCTCAAAAAGCGCTGGATTTTCACAGGATAGTTCTCCAAGTGCATTATTTTCAGGAAGCTGATTTTTTATACGAGAAATGTGGTGAGAAAGTGTTTGAGGAGTTAGTTTTTTGTGTAAGGTGCTTTGTTTTAAGAGCTTGGTAAGCACTGCCTTTTTATCGTCTTCATCAATGATTGAAAACGTCTCAAATGGTAAAAATTTTGAATAGAGTTTTAAGAGCTGTAAACAATAGGAGTGAAAGGTGCCGATAAAAGGAACTTGGTCTTTAGCGGTAGTAAAATGCTTTACCCGTTCTTTCATTTCCTGAGCAGCTTTGTTGGTGAAGGTAAGGGCAACGATACTAGTTGGGCCTGCATGGAGTTCAAGTAGTAAGTTTAAGATGCGAGAGGTAATAAGACGTGTTTTTCCGGATCCTGCTCCTGCAATAACAAGAATGCTGCCTGTGTGATGGAGGACTGCCTCTTTTTGTTCAGCATTGAGTTGTGTATCAAGAAACTGTGTAAAAGCTAGAGGAGGTTTAGGAAGAGAAATGTCTGGAATAAGCACGCTTTGAATCCTTAATAAGACGTTACTATAAGGGTTTTGAGTGTACTATAACTTTTAAAATCGGGCCAGCTTGAATAAGGTATAAAAAAAAGAGCCACAATTTGCAGCTCTTTCTACCATGAGTAGGACAGGTATTTAGATTATTTTAATCGTGCTTCATCATTAATTTTTTTAGTAGCATCTTCAAGAGCTTCCTTCACGAAGATGTATTGTGCGCCAAGCTTGTCAAATCTTTTGTTGAAGGGTTCTGCCACTTTGAGCAGATATTCACGTTTCTGAGCTAGTGATTTTTCGTCATTTTTATTAGCCGAGCGTAGGCCTTTTGCTAGTTTTTCAAAAGTTGAGTCATGTTTTTTTTCTCCTGGAGAAGTCTCGCCAGTATTGATTGTATTAAATCTTTCTATGATAGCTTGTTGTTCTTCCTCTCCTTTTTTTAGAAAATTTTCTACTTTTTTTATAAGAGCTTGAGTTGCTGCAATGAGTAAGCCTCTTTCTATAGTAGAGAGCTCACAAGAATCTTGAAGTTGCCTTGGTACGGGAATTTCTTTTACTCCATTCATAACATCAACATCTGTTCCTAAAGATAAATCGCCCAAATCGAAGGTACGAGATCGTTGGCGTATGTGTCCCGGTTTTTTTTCATCTAATGGAAGGCTTGTTCTGCAGCCGACAGGTGCTAATACAGTTTGTAGAGGGTAAGATCCATAGTTATGTAGAGGATAACCAGATGATGGTGGAAGGCTTTCTCTGTGGCCAGCAGGTGATTGTGGAATTGCTATGGCAAGTGTAGGTGCCCATGCTGGAGGGCTTTGGTGATGTGGTGAATAAGCAGGTGATTGTTGATGCACTCGCTGGTCATCGCCTCTACCAGATTGTGCGGCTCGTATTTCTTGTTGGCTAATAAACGACAAAAGAAGGACCAATGACAGAGGAGGAATGTTCATTATCTTCACGATTTTCCCTAGGGGTTATAGGTAGAAAAATAACTCTGGCAAGGAATATATCACTTTTCTAAGTTAAGTAGATAGAGTTTTTGTAAAAAAGGACCCTTAATAAAGGGCCCTTTTTGGTGGCTAAGTAAAAAATATAGTTAATTAAGCAGTACCAAGCTCACTACTTGCTTCTGCAGGAGCAGGTACTATTTTTTCCCATTCAAGAGTTCTGTCATCAAATCCCTTTGCAGACCAATGAGTTTTGGTCTTTCTTTTTGCGTAAAGTTCTTCGATGGTAGGGATAGAGGTATGGATGTTTGTTGAGTGGAGTAGGTTTTCAGGTGCGCTTACGCGTGCTGTATAAAGAGCAACAAGAGTTGGTGCATTTTTAATATGTTTTGGCATCTGATATATAAAGCCTTTATCTTCTTTTTGAGAAAGAGTGGCAAGTTCAGCAGCTTTTTTGCCTTCCATAACTAAAACGAATTTAAAGCTGCGAGGATCTTGTAAAGCAGTTGATATTCCGATTGGGTTTTTAGGATCATGCTTAGGAGTAGGTAGTAGCTTAAGGAACTCTAAGAAGATTTTAGTTTTTTCTTTTTTCAATACTAGTTCTGCAGTTTTTGTGTTGTGAAATATTGCTTGTAGTGTTGGATGGCTTACATCAGTTTTTCCAATGGCCCATCTTAGTAATCCAACTCCTGCAACCTGGGTTCCTGCTTGATCACGTAATTGCGCGATTAGATTGCTTTTTCTTTCTCTATCAACTTTTATTGTTTCGTATTGAGTTTGAACGCCTATGATTGCTCTGTTGATATGAGTTAATTTTTTTTCATTTTCAATTCGATTAACTTCCGTTAAAGAAGATATGACCAGCTTTTTTTCTGCTTTGAGATCGATAAGGCGATAATATGCTAGTATTTCAGCGTCTTCTAATGATACAAAGCCTTCAAGTTGAGTGAGCATGGTTTCAATTTCATATAATCTACCCGCCTCAAAGAGTTTAGATTCCCGAGTGCTTTGATCATGCACTGCTGGTAGGTCACTGAGTATCGAAATTTTTGGGCATCCAATAGGTCCATATATTTCATGGGTGCTACCGCTTTGTGTTTCAGCAGCCGTTAAATCATCTTTAAATAAGCCTTGAGCTTTTACGTCTGTTTTATCTTTTAAACTTTGAATGACTGGAGCAAAGGCTTTTTTAAGTATTATTTCTTCATCTAGCCCTTTGGTATGACGAATTTTTGTAGCTAAAGGATACACTTTTCCTTTCATTGCGACAGGATTGATGTGATTTTTGAGTGTTGCTACAATATCGCCATCTTTAAATCTTCTCTTTCTTTTATCAGCTATTTTTCCATTCCATTTATCGTAACTTTTGGTAATGATAATTACTGGGTCAACTAAAATTGGAGCCATTATTACTATGGGCGCAATTGCAGCTTTAGTAACGACAGGATTGGCAGCACTAGGTTGTTTGCTTATAATATTAGTATTGCCTGTATGGGCGGGAATAGAATCTGCTCTTGGACCTGCAGGAACGGGTAAAACATTCAACCGCTTACTTTTAATAGTGTCAGTTCCTATTGTGTTTAGGTGATTTGAACTTGCTTCGATCGGTAAGGCAGCAAGCGTCAAAAGTAGAAGCGATAGGTTTTTCATAGGAACTCCTTTTTAGGTGAATAAAACTTAGAGTAAAGATTTACCTATCGCAACGGAAAACGTCAAGATAATTGATGAAATAGCTCTTAAAGATCGGCTTATTTTTTATCCCAATGCCGTATGAAATTGATGAGCGGCTCAAGCCCACCTTCTGTTTGGGCAGAAACAAGCACATGAGGCTGATATTGATCACGCAATGCTTCAGATAGGTGCATTTCTACTGGGGTATCCGCTTTATTGAAAACATATAACATTTCCTTTTCGACTCCTAGCTCATGCAATATCTTAGTAACAACTTTGATATGTTCTTCACAGTCAGGGTCTGAAACGTCAACGACTTGTAATAAAAGGTCTGCATAGCGTAATTCATCAAGTGTTGATTTAAATGCATCGATTAGCTGATGAGGAAGTTGTTGTATAAAACCAACGGTGTCAGAAATAACCCCTTTCTTTTTCCCATCAATAAAGAGTTCTCGTGTGGTGGTATCAAGTGTTGCAAAAAGGCGATTTTCTGCAAGTACGTTAGCCTTTGTCATATGATTAAGAATTGTTGATTTTCCGGTGTTTGTGTAACCGACTAAACAAATTTGTGTAACGTTACTATCAAGGCGACGCTTGCGTTGCGTGTCTCGCACCTTTTGCATAGCCAAAAGTTCTTTTTTGAGTTGGTTGACCTGTGTTTCTATGTGTCGTGTTTCTTTTTCTTTTGCTGTTTCGCCAGGTCCTTTATTTCCCACTTTTCCAGATTGTTGCATCATGTGCACGCCAGCACCAGCAATACGGGATTTTTTGTGGTGGAACATAGCGATTTCTACTTGCAACTTCCCTTCTGCTGAATGCGCTGATTTTTCAAAAATTTCTAAAATCAATTGCGTGCGATCATAGACGCGAGAATGCAGTAATTCAGTAAGGTTACGTTCTTGGAGAGGTGAAAGTGGATCAGAGAAAATAACTTCACGTATCTTTTTTTCTTCGCAAAGAGCGCGTACTTCTTCAAGTTTTCCGGTTGTTAAAAAATAGCCGGTATCGAGACTACGTAATTTAATATAGACGATCTCGTCAGCTATAATACCGTTTGAAGAAGCAAGGTGAAGGAACTCATCATAATATGACTGAATATTTTTTGTTTTATTGTAAGGAGAGTGAATTGCTATAAGAAGAACTCTTGGGCGGTTTTCTGTAGCCTGAAAAGTATTTTTTGACATAAGTCGATCTCCCGTAATCAGTTAAAGGTGCTTATTGAAAAAGTAAGCAGGATCTTCATTTTTGGCCATTCAAAGACTATAATTTAGTAGCGATACTACTATACCTAATTTTCTTTTTTTAACAATCAGATCAATAGAGAAATGAGACATAAGAGAGCTATAGATGGATAAGCTTAGCTTAAGCAGCTTGTAAAATAACTCGAGAAATAAGATTTGAGATGTAGTTGCTGGATGGTTGCATAAAATGGGGCTTCTGCTACAATGAAACATCTTTATAGTAGGCTTAGAAATCAGATTTTTAGAAGGACGGTGTGCATGTCAGTAAAAATACGACTTGCTCGAATTGGTAAGAAAAAAGCTCCTTTTTTCAGAATAGTTGCGGTAGATAGCCGCAAAAAACGTGATGGTGAATACCTTGAAAACCTTGGAACATACAACCCGTTAACCGGTGAGTTGGTTCAGTTCCATGTTGAACGCATTCAAGCGTGGCTTGATAAAGGTGCGATTCCAAGTGACACAGTCGTTAAGCTCCAAAAGCAATTTACAAAAGCAGCAAAAGCTCCAGTTGCTCCAAAAGCAGCACCAGTTAAAAAGACTGTAAAAAAAGTAGAAGCTGTTGAAGCTCCTGCTGTGGAACAAGCTCAAGCTGCTACCCAAGAATAAATTTTCTATGAAAATCTCGATCGCCACAGTTTTTCCTGATCTTTATCGAGAATTTCTAGGCACAAGCCTTATAAAGCGTTCTTATGAAAAAGAGATAGCGTCTTACGATGTTGTCTCTTTTTCATCTTTTTGCCAACCAAAGGAACGTCTTGATGGACCAACCGTCGGTCACGGTAGTGGCATGGCGATTCGTCCAGAAGTTATCCAGCGAATGGTTGAAGCTCAAGAAGAAAAGCATGGTAAGGCGTATAGAATTTTTGTAACTCCTCAAGGTAAAAAACTTGATCAACGGCTTGTCGCTCGACTTGCCGATACTTTTTTAAAAGCAGAACATATTCTTTTGGTTGCGGGTCGTTACGAAGGTTGCGATGATCGAGCTCAAAAAGAATATGCTGATTTAGAAGTTTCCATAGGTGATTACGTACTTATGGGAGGCGATCTTCCTGTCATGGTCTTATTAGAGGCTGTGATGCGGTATATTCCTGGGGTAGTTGCGAAAAAAGATTCGGTAGAAAAAGATTCGTTTACTAACTGTTTTATTGATTTTCCCACCTATACCACTCCACCTCGTGAGTGGCATGGACAAGTGATACCAGAGGTTTTGCTTTCGGGTAATCATGCAGCAATGGATACGTTTCGTACTGAAGTAGCTGCTCAAAAATCGGTAAAAGAACATTTTCAATGGGTTCGTTCCTATTGTGCTGATAAAAAAAACAGGGCATTGGCGTTTCGTTATATGCCATCTCATTATGTGGTGCTTATGCATGATCAAGTTATTGTGCAAGAGTCTACGGTCGGAACTTCATCGGTTACATCACTTGATATCCATGATATTGCCCGTTCGTGTAAGACCTATGGAGTTAAAGGATATACGTTAGTGACTCCGCTTATTGATCAAAGGAAGATAGCAGAAACAATTTTAGATTTTTGGCATGGTGCGGGTATTAGTTATAACCGTAACCGTTCAGAAGCAGTTGATTTGGTGAGTATTAAACAATCATTGGATCAAGTGATTGCTGAAATTGAGCTTAAAGAGGGCAAAAAGCCTTTATTGATAGCAACGTCAGCAAAAAATCAGGGAAATCTTTCTCGTTCCATTACTTATTTTGATCAAACAGAAGTATGGGCACATGATCGACCAGTTCTCTTTGTTTTGGGAACAGCAAAAGGTTTGTGTGATGAGCTTATTGCTCGTTGTGACTATTTATTATTGCCAATTGAAGGCTTTACAGATTTTAATCATCTTTCGGTACGTTCTGCAGCTGCGGTTATACTTGATAGATGGATGGGAATTAATCTCCTTCAAGTTGACTAGATAACGGACTAGGCAGAGGGTGGGAATTGCAGTATACTTAGGGTTTTACGAAAGTTTATGAATAAAAAACAGCTGTAGCAAAATGCATAAAAAAGCATTGACTGCGAAAAGCTATGACAAAAGTCAGATAAAATAAAGGCTATATCATGAAAGCAAAAGGGCTTACCAGAGAAACGATCCTTGATCTTGCAACAACTGATCGCAATTTCCCTGAATTTGAAGTTGGTGATGCAATTGCTGTTTCCCAATGGATTAAAGAAGGTGTTAAAAGTCGCGTTCAAATTTTTGAAGGAGACGTTATTGCGATGCATAAAAATGGCATCTCATCAACCTTCACTGTTCGCAAAATAGGTTCTGATAGTTGTCCTATCGAACGTATTTATCCATTTTATTCTCCTATTATTGACAGCATTAAGCTCGTTCATAAAGGTGATGTACGTCGCGCAAAACTTTACTATATGCGTGACAGAATAGGTAAAAAAGCTCGCGTTAAAGAACGCATCTTGACCAAGCAAGAAAAAGAATTAGCAAGCATCAAAGCTGCTGCTCAAAAGCAAGCAGCTGAAGTTAAAAAAACAGCTGATCAAGCTTTGAACTCATAAAGCTTAAATAAAAATCCTAAAGGCGACAGGAAAATTAATATGAAACATCGTTTTCTTATTCTTCCGGTCGCCTTTCTTTTTTGCTGTACTGGTTGTGGAGTGCGTAAAAAATCGCCCGTAACTAAAAGTCAGCAGTCTGGAAAAAACCAAATTTTCGATCAAAATAATAAGAGTGATTTATTAATTAAGCGCTCTTCTCAAAGCGTAGTGCGCGATTCATCAGCTAAAAATAAAAAAGGGAAAATGCCTATTGTAGCTCAAGACGAGCAGAGGCATGTGTCTAAGAATTATTCAGTTCAAGAACGAATGATAGAAATAGAAGCTCGTTTAGGTGATCTGCCTTTACCGCTTATGGCAAAAGGGATTTCTGCATCAGATGATGGTCAGGGTCGTTATGTGATTGTGTCTAAAACAGAACTTTCTTTGGCTAATTTGACTCAATTTTATGCACAAGAAATGGAACGGCTTGGATGGATTAAAGTAGCAGCATTTGAGCATAAAGAATTATTATTTTCATTTAAGAGGCAGAGGCAATCATGCATTGTTTCTATGAGGCCTTCAAGGCAATCGTGGTGGGGCAAAAAGTCTACCTTGTTACATGTTTACTTGCAGGCATAAAAAAATGCGGCAGCTATAAAACCACCGCATTTTCATAATCCAGGTACGCTCGCTTGTTTAGATATCTGTCTCAATTTCTTCTTTAAGATGTTTAACTTTGCCTTCAACTTTTTCAACTTCATCAACAAGCTCAGTCTTCATAGATTTTGATTAAGCTTTTTTGATCGGTTGATTTGTTGTTTGGGTACCTTGAGCATTCATAAAGTTTTGATCTTTGTAAGTAGTAACTTGTGCAAGTTGTGCTTTCGTCTTATTTAATGCGTCTTGTAGCTGTTGAACGTTATCATCTTCTGCGTAATCAAGTCTTCGGTTTAATTCATCTATTCGATCATTGAGAGCGTCAACAGTTGCATTATAGTTATTGCTGTTAACTTTATTTAAAGAAAGAGATGTGACTAAAAGTGAGCCAACTACAACGCCAGCAACAATGCCTCCACCAAATCCCCATCCACCGCCACTATGTCCATAAACGTGACCACCACCATAATGACCGCCATGATTTCCATGTCCACCGCCACCACCATGTCCACCACCGTGACCGCCTCCTCCTCCATGTCCACCACCGTGTCCACCGCCACCTCGACTAAAAAGGTCAAGTGGGAAGCTTGTCATTACAATGACTGCAAGAAGGGTTATGCCTTTTATTTTTTTATTCATTTTCTCTCCATTTTTTAGAAAAAGAGAGCGAGAAAATAATTCCAGCTCTCTTTAAACTATTATTTTAAATTCACTATTTTACTTCTTGGCGGCTGCTTGCATCGTTCTTAGTTTAGTAACTGCCAGTGAAGTATGTAGATTTGTAAAAGTTGTTGTAAGGTGCTCAGTCATTTCTGTAGTAACTACTTTTGCAAAATCTGGGTTGATAGCAATTTCAAAAGCGATCATCCATTGTACATTTTGTTTTACAAGATATTCGATTTTTTTAAGATATTGCTTAAAATCGATATTTGCATCTATAAATATTTTTTGTAAGTTGCCAAGTTGTTTTTTAAGTACGCCGCTTGATGCAAAAAGAGAATTAAGACTTTTTAATGCAGCAGCTTGTTTTTCTTTGCTTGCAACTATAGGAGTCATGAGTTGCTTAAGTGTTTTTTCTGCATCTGTTTTGTTTTCGTTCTCAATATCTTGATAGAGCATTCCAGTATTATTTTCTGGTCGAACAGTTTGTAATAGTTTATTCCAAAGCACTTCATGCGCTTGTCTTGCTGTATCATATTCTTTGAGTGTATTCATAAATTTAACATTTTTACGCATTACTTGAGTAAGCTCATTTCTCCACCAAGGGCTGTCTATTTGAGCATATGCCATCTGAAGTTGTTCAATTTTTTTCCCTTCTTCTGATGTCATGGTGCGTGCGATACTAAAGGTGTCTTTAGCAAGTTCAATAAGATCAGCTGGTAACGTAATAGCTCCATCTTTACCTACTTTTAACATATCAAGAGTGTTGTACAGTGTTTTTGCTTCTTTTTGCATATCCTTAGATGGAAGCATATCAGCTGGTAGGCGATCTCCTTGCATCATCATGTCACCAGCAAGCATGTTTCCAGCAAGCATGTTTCCAGTAACGGTTAATAACGCGATACTTAAAACTATTTTTTTCATCTTCATCTCTATTTCCTCCTTCTTTAGTCCGCCATAACACCTGTCCTTCATAGCTTTATGCAAAATAGGATGCGACGGCTGGATTTAGGGTCAATCATTACTCACCATGAGTGCTGACAGATTCCTTTTTTAATAATCATTTAGGTATTGTTTTTCATTTTTCCACATTGTTTTTTTTCAGTTTAGTGTGCTCATTTTTTATCTGTTGAACAGCACGTATTTTTTACCTGTTGCGTTAAATCATTTACTTTATTTTCTAAGGCACGAGTATTAGCAGGAACTACAGCTTTTTCTTGAGTGTCTAATTTGCCTGAAGTTCCATTATAAAAATTACGGTGATCACTACTGTTTTTAGTGAAAGCAAGAGAATCTGAAGCATAAGGACTGGTTTCACGTATATCTATTGGAGAATCAGCCTTTAAAGAATTTATAGTTACTAGTAATCCAGCTAGTGCAAGTAAGAGACGTAACTTATTTATTTTCATATGGTTCCTTATTTTTAATCAATCAAGCGAAAGGTGGATTGAAAGGGGGATACCTTCCGCTTTTATTTACTCCATTTCCCCTAAGTGTTGCTTTCTAAATATCCTCTTTAATATCAGATTCAACCGTTTCAAATTCGTCTTCAACTTCTTCAATTACAGTCTTTTTTGTAGGTTTTGCTTTTGTAGGTTTTGCTTTTGTAGGTTTTGTTGTTTTGAGGGATTTAGTTTCTTTTTTAGCTGTGACAAGTTGTTCTTTGAGATCTTTAATTTGATCAGTCATTCCTGACATTTTTTCTGTTAATTTTTCATTTTGATCACTTAACTTATCGATCTGTTTACTTAGATCTCTGTTTTCTCGGTCAAGAGAACGAACTTCTGATCTGCTTGATCCCCCATTATCGCTACTGCGATTATTAGAGTTTGCGGCAGAAGAGAGGACGACTCCTGTTAATGCGCCAGTTGCAAAACCTCCTCCAAAACCACCACCTTTAGCATGTAAAGACAGTTGATTAGTTAGAGCTATACAGGTAAGCAAGCTAAGTAAGATTACTTTTTTTGATACATTCATTTTATTTCCCTTTATTATTTATATTATTGATATACTATCTATAATTAATTTACCAATAGAAAATAATATAATGCAAGGGTTAGAAATATTTATTTGAAAAAAGGAATGATTTGAGCTTAAATTGAATCAAGATATGGCTGTTTAAAATGATAAAAAAAGTCCTGTTGTTCCCAACGATAACTTGTCACGCCATAGCTCGGTAGAGCGAAGGAGGACGGTAGTCGCAGCAGTGCAAAGCGCTTGCCAGATGGAGTGGGGATCCGTGTGCAATGACATGGAATTGGGCTTAAATTGAAAGATTTATTTCTGTATTAAGTGGCTCGCAATTTGATTGATAGATCCTGCTCCTTGAAGAACAATAACATCACCACTTTGTGCTAATGAGCTTAAGTGAGAGCGTACTGCTTTAAAATCTTGATCAACAGGAAGATAGGTAAGCATAGCCCGTGGATTAATTGATTGAGCAAGCTCAATAAGTTTTTCACTCGTAAAGCCAGGGACTGCCGTTTCCCCTGCGCTATAAATATCAGTGATAAGAATCGCATCAGCAGTACTTGTTGCAAGCATCTGAGCAAATTCTTTCCATAAGGTGGTTAAGCGCGAATAGCGGTGAGGTTGGAAAACAAGAATAACTTTATTTTTTGCACGATTACGTGCAACTTCCATAGTACATTCAATTTCTGTTGGGTGATGGCCATAATCATCAAATACCTCCGCTCCTTGAAATGTTCCTTTTAAGGTAAAGCGACGATCTACTCCGGTAAAAGTTGCAAGGGCTTTGGATGCTATTTCAAAAGAAATTCCTGCCTCGAGTGAAGCTGCAAGTGCTGCAATACTATTCAGAATATTATGTTTGCCTGGCATGTTGATGGTGACGGTCCCCATAACTTTTCCTGTATGCATAAGCGTGTAATGAGACTTGTCAGCTTCAAGAATAGGGTTTGTGTATGACCATTCTGCTTCAGGTGAAGTTCCATAAGTTGCGATGTTAATTTTGTTTAAAGGAAGTAGGGAGCGAATTTGTGAGTCATCAAAACAAACAAATGCTTTTCCATAGAAGGGGATTTTTTCTAAGAATTGGCGAAAGGTGATGGTAATTTCGTGAAGGTTTTTATAGAGACTAAGATGTTCTCTATCAATATTGGTAAGTATTCCAATAGTTGGATAGAGATACAAAAGTGATCGATCACTCTCATCGGTTTCTGTTATTAAAAATTCACCAGAACCATACTGTGCATTTGATGAAATACTTTGTAAGTGCCCCCCCACAACAATGGTAGGATCAGTTTTAGCTTCCATAAAAATATGAGCAATCAATGAAGTAGTCGTGGTTTTTCCGTGAGAGCCTGCAACTGCAATCGTATATTTGGTGCGTGTTAATTCTGCGAGCATAATGCCACGCGCAATGGTAGGAATATTTCGTTGTTGTGCACGTAAAATTTCTGGATGCTGGAGATTCATCTCTGAGGTGTATACAAGCGTGGATATGCTGAGGTCATCGCATAATGCATGATTGTTCCCTTGATAGATAGTGCAACCAAGGGCTTGAAGATCAAGAACACTTTTTTGTTGTAGATTGGTATCGCAGCCTGAAATGCGATATCCCTGGCAGGCTAGAATTTTTGCAATTCCACTCATGCCAATGCCACCAATACCAACAAAATGAATATGCGTGTTCTTTTTTAACATGAGATTTATGCTCCTCAAGAAAATAATTTATTTAAGTAAAGATCTATTTTATATCAGAAATAAAAATATCTGTAAAAAAAGAGTGACTAATTTTTGAGCAATTTTTGTAGCACAAGGAGTTTTTCCTTAATAGAAGTAAGTTTTGAAAGAGAGGGGGATGGGTTTTTTGTATTATTTTCTTCAAGCGTTGTTCTGTGAGAACCAAGCATTTGAGTATCTGTTCTTTTGAACTGTTTTTTAGCTCCTGCAATGGTAAAACCTTGCTCATAAAGGAGTGTTTTTATGGAGCGAAATTTTTCCAAATCCTTTGCTTCATAGAATCGTTGGCCTCCTTCAGAACGGTTTCCTGTGACATTGAATTCTTTTTCCCAGAAGCGGATAACAAATCGTTCTATACCGAGATTTTTTGCTAATTCTCCAATGCGAAACTGTTTTTTTTGCATTTTCACTGCCTCTTCTCCTTTTTAATTTTGTAGAAATGGATATCTGTCTTTATAACGTAACCGCTTCTGTCTGTAAACAATGTCTGAATGTGTTGAAACATCGCGCTAGCGAAGGAGTGTCTTTCTTGGTATCCTTTAGCTTTTAAAGTTTTACTATCAGGTATTTCATATTTTTATCACAAGGAATTTTCATGAATAAGCCAGCTTTTTTTGGGTTGTTACTTTTTACTTTGGGGGTTCAGATTGGCCTTCAGTTATATCTTTCAAAAAGACAAAAAGAACCAGTTGTTGTGCAACAAGCATTAAATTTAGAAGTGAATTTTTCTTCAGATGAGCATCACGAAGAATTAACAATTATTAAGACTGACTATGCTTCTATGGGGTTTACAAGTAAGGGAGCTACTCTTGCCGATCTAACATTCCATCGCTCTATGGATGGCGTTAATCAAGACTTTATGGTTCTTGCTGCTGATCAAATAGAAGATCGCGAACAACAGGCATTTATAGTAGCGCTTGATGGCAAAACTCCTTACACCTACCACTTAAAGCAAGCAGAAGAAACTGCTGAGGCGCACCTTCTTTCCTATGGAGTTGCTAGTGAGGAAGCAGATATTAACAAACAGTTTATTGTGTACAAGGATCGTCCTCAGATTGATATGGTGCTTACGGTTAAGCCGCATATTCCTACCAATGTACGGGTCATGTGGCCTTCTGCATTGCTGAAAGGGTTAGGGGAAGATGAGGTTATTAATGGGGTTATGATCAATCAAAAAAATTCGTTTTCAAAAATTGCTGAAAAAAAGATTGGTGCAAGCGCGTATGAGCAACCAACTTTTTTTGGTACTGAAGACAAGTATTTTGTTTTTGCTATGACCAAAGATGCTAATCGTTTTGCTCAACGTGCGTATTACAAACAAACTCAAAGACGAGTGCTTTCATTGCTTGAATCAGCACAGATTGCTGAAGAAAAAACATGGCATATGACTTTTTATTTTGGGCCTAAAGATGCTCAAATGATGGTGCTTGTTGATAAAAATTTAGATAAAGTTTTTGATTATGGCCTTTTTTCTTTTATTGCAAAACCACTTTTATACGTCTTACGAAAAATTAATGAAGTTGTGCATAATTATGGTGTTGCGATTCTTTTGATAACTCTTCTTTTAAAACTTCTCTTACTTCCTTTAACGTGGAGTGGTGCTCGTAAGATGAAAAGATTGCAGGAATATCAACGCAAAATGGCCTACCTTGAACAAAAGTATAAAGGGGACAAGCAAGCACTAGATGCAGCGCGTATGGAAATGTTACAAAAAGATGGGCTTCCTCTTGGTGGGTGTTTGCCGCTATTGATACAGCTTCCATTTCTTGCAGCACTACAAAGTGGTTTAAACAATTCTCTTGAGTTGTATAGAGCCCCCTTCTTTTTGTGGATTAAAGATTTATCTGTTGCTGATCCTTATTATGTTTTACCTCTCTTGATTCTTGTTTTCTTTTTATTGGGAGCAGTCATTGGGCAAAAGGAGGCGGCGCTCGTCAAAATATTTTTATGATTATGGGGGCTGTTGTTTTTATGGCTTTTACTGCAAATCTTTCTGCTGGTCTTTGCCTTTGTATTTTAGGAAACATTGCACTACACACCTTTCAAACAGAGCTGCAAAAAGCGATTGATGTATGATCGATAAAATTCCATCACTTGCGCACTTATGCAAAGTTTTACAGCAGGTTCCTTACCTTGCTTCAAAAAATTTATATCGTGTTGCTACCTATTTTTTGGTGAGCGATAAGGATAAAATCGATCGTTTTTGTTTGGCTCTTTTGGAAGCAAAGCGAAATATTGTTATTTGTCCTGAATGCTGTGTGTGGAAAGAGCGTGATAAGAACTGTATTTTTTGTAGTGACCTAAAGCGTGATCATACAATTATTTGTGTGGTAGAAACATGGCAAGAGTTGATGGCAATTGAAAAAACCGAAGGCTTTGCGGGATTGTATCATGTTCTTGGGGGAGCGATTTGCCCTCTAGAAGGAGTTGGTCCTGAAGATTTAACGATTGATGTTTTAATTGCTCGGGTAAAAACAAAACAACCAATAGAGTTAATCTTGGCCACTAATCAGACTCCAGAAGGTGAAGCTACAGCAGCTTTTATTGCGCGAAAATTAAAAGATACCAGTGTGAAGATTTCATGTCTTGCTCGCGGTATGCCAGTAGGAGCAGTGCTTGAAGGGTTAGATAAATTGACCGTTTATAAAGCGTTATCAGAGCGCCGTCCGTTTTAATGAAATTTTTCTAAGGAAGGGTCTTTAGTGAACAAGAAAATAACAAATGAAATGGCTCAAAGAGTTGTTCGTCGAAAAGAATTAATCGAAAAAATTCGTGTCTTATATCCTGAAAAAGAAGGGGTATTGCTCCTTTGTGCTGGATTTGAACGAGACAGAGAGCCTTTTTTTCAAGATAGCTCTTTTCATTATTTTGTTGGTATTGATGAACCAGCACTTGTTTTATATCAACCGCTTGCTGGTGGTGCTGTTTTGTATGAACCTTATTATTCAACTGATCGTTCGATTTGGTTACCAGTAAAAAAAGATGCAAAAACATTACAAGAAGTGGGCATTACAAAGACACTATTGTTAGGAAAAGCGGTTGCAGGTTATTCAAGCGACCCATTTTTTTCTAAAGAATCGATGGAGTTACTTGTTGAGCATTTAACGGTAGTAGTTAAAGCGAATCAATTTTTGTTTACTCCGCTTTCTGAAATAACGATTGAATCACTGATTGTTCTTAAACAGTTGTATCAATATGTTCCTGGCTTACAAGATCATTTGATTGATATTGCCCCACTTATTGGGCAGATACGTCGTAAAAAAGATATGCGTGAAATAGAACATATCTACCGAGCGATTGAAATTACTTCAGCAGCTCAAGAAGGAGCGGCTGAGGCAATTGAACCAGAAGTTTCTGAGGCTCGTGTTCAGGCAGCAATTGATTACATTTTTGCTGAAGGCCAAGCAGTAAGAGCCTTTCCAAGCATTGTAGGGAGTGGGAAAAATAGTACCGTTCTTCATTATGTTGACAATAAAGATGTTATGAAAGAAGGAGATTTGGTGGTAGTTGATATTGGTGCATCGTATAAACATTATGCAGCAGATATTACGCGTACCTATCCGGTTTCCGGAACTTTTTCGAAACGTCAAAGAGAAATCTATCAGTGTGTGTTAGATGCGCAAACGTTTGTAGCAGAGGCAGCAAAGCCGGGAATGTACTTGAATCATCCTGAGCATCAAGAAAAGTCACTTCATCATATTGCGTACAATTTTTTTAAAGAGCAGGGCTTTGCAGAATACTTTCCTCATGGGATTGGGCACTTTGTTGGGCTTGATGTACATGATGTAGGCGATAGGAAGGAACCATTGCAGTCGGGTGATGTGATTACGATTGAGCCAGGTTTGTATCTTTCTGAAGAACAGATTGGAGTTCGTATCGAGGACATGTACTGGGTTGTAGAAGATGGAGTTGTCTGTTTGACTGATGGAATTGCAAAAGAAATAAAAGATATTGAAGAGCTTATGAGTTCTTTGAGGGGAGACGAGTAGCTCTAAAAGCTGATGGGAATGCTTTTTTGAAGTTGACCCTTTTGCTCTTTTAGCGTACTTTGTACCTATCCGTTCATTAATTATT
>CANNBR010000009.1 GCA_947502805.1 bacterium | reverse complement strand
CATAATAGCGCTCCTTTTTTAATTAATTATCCAAGCATTTATAAGCTTGATGGATTTTTTACAACTTATTACAATATTACTATTATAAATTAATACTGTCAAAGGGGGTGCTTTTAAAAAAGAATTAAGCTTATAATTTATTAAAAGCCCTTCCCGTCTTCCCCAACGATAGGAATAGTCATCGTTGGGTAAGACGGGATATTGGATAACTTATAGCGGCCTACATTAACTTATGCACCATACATTAGCTTATTTCATTGCTATTAATGTTCTTAGTTTAGAGCAGTTAGCTATAGTTTTAAAAAGTCAGCGGCGCTCCAGACAAATTCTAAAAAATCCGCCTCTCTCTGTGTCCTAAAAAAAATCCGCATACGCACTGTAATCCTTAGGAGAAAACAGAGAATATGCGGTTATTTTTTTAACTTAAACTAGGACTTTTTCTTATTGCACCCTGGATCCTTACTCTCACTCGCTTGTCCGCGCATTCGTACGAGACAATCTCGTATTGCTGAGGACGACGAAGAGGAAGCCAATCCTAGTTTTTGGCAGCTATTTTTTCCCATTCTTTCTGAACAGCTGCTAGCTCTGCTTGTGCAGCATCAAGTGCTTTATCAGTTTCATCGAACTCAGGAGTTCCATAATCGATATCAGCAAATGAGTTTTGAAGACGTCCAATTTCAGCTTCAAGGCGAGCAATTTTGCCTTCAAGGCGTTGTTGGTCTTTTTTAGCAGCATTATTCGCTTTACGGTCTTCTTTATCAGAACCACTCTTATCACTACTGTCAGCGCCATCAGGAGATCCAGCTTTTTTTAACAAGCGTTCGGCATCTCTTTTTTGCTGTAAGAAGAGGTCATAGTTACCGTGATAGCTATGCACACCAGTAGGGGTAAGTTCGATAACACGATTAGAAAGTTTGTTAATAAAGTCATGGTCATGCGATACGAAAAGAATAGTTCCATCAAACTGCTGTAAAGCTTTTAGCAAAATCTCTTTTGAAGAAATATCCAAATGGTTAGTAGGTTCATCAAGGAGTAAAAAGTTTGCATCTTGCAACATGACTTTAACCATGCTGAGTCGATTTTTTTCACCACCACTCAACACCTTAGTCTTCTTTTTAATTTCGTCTTTACCGAATAAAAAGGCACCTAAGAATGAGCGTACTTCCTGTTCTGACTTACTACAGTTATCAAGAACTTCTTCAGAAACAGTCTTATTTGGGTTGAGTACACGATTTTGATCTTGTTCAAAAATAGTATGTTTTACGTTGTAACCAAACTCTATTTTACCATGCTGTGGTTTATATTTACCGCACAGGACGTTAAACAAAGTTGTTTTACCCATACCGTTTGGTGCAACCAAGGCGATTTTATCGCCACGTTCAATTTGAAAGCTAACGTGATCAAAAATCTGTTTATTATCAAAGCTAAAACCAATGTCTTGCACTTCAAGAACAATACGCCCAGGTCTGACTGTTGGAGGAAAAGTAAAACGCACCGTACGCGCATCTGGAGGTAGAACAATTCTTTCTTCTTTATCCAACATCTTCTGCATGCTTTGTGCCATCTTGGCTTTACTTGCTTTTGCCTTGAATTGTTCAATCAGCTTCTTTTTACGATCAATATCTTTTTGTTGTAAATTAGCCTGTTGCGTAAGCACTTGTAAGCGGGATTCTTTTTCTTCTTCGTAATCAGTGTAATTACCGTAGTAGATGGTTCCATTACCACGATCAAGCTCAAGGATCACATTACACATTTCATCAAGGAAATACTTATCATGGCATACGAGCATGAACCCAAAATCAGTTTCTTTTAAGAATCCTAGAAACCAATCTTTAGCAACAAGATCCAAATGGTTAGTAGGTTCATCAAAAAGATAAAAGTCAGCTTTTTGCAATAACAATTTTGCAAGAACTACGCGCATCTGCCAACCAACACTCAAGGTACTGACAGGATCATCAAGTTGAGCAATCTTAAACCCAAGACCCAAAAGCATTTTTTTGGTTTCAGCAATCGCATACTCAACATTAAGTTCAGCAAGGCGGCCACTTACTTCTGAGTATTCTTCAAGAACAGAACTATCATTTGCTGTAATCAGTGCTTCTAGAACTAATGAACGTTCACGTAATACACCAACGTCTTTATAGGAACTCAATGCTTCTTCAAGAATAGTCTTAGTACTCGCAAGTACCATTTCTTGAGGCATATAGGCCACGTTCATTTTATTGGTGATGTTAATGGTGCCTTTATCAAGTATTTGGATCTTATCAATTGCTTTTAACAATGTTGATTTACCCATACCATTACGACCAACAAGACCAATACGTTGATCTTGGTTAACATTCATCGAAAGATGATCAAAAACTTTTTGAGAACCAAAATCGAGACAAATATCTTTTATCTGTATCATGCAAACACTTTTTCCTATTCGATTTTTATTTTTACCCTAAACCTAAACCCATTTTCCACAGTTATTCACAGATTAATTTTTAACTTGCTTTTTTCCCTTATCAAGCTCCCACTCGTCGTCCTCAGCGAGGCGAAAGTCGCAGCGGTGTATCTCATACACCAACCAGACGAAGCGAGCGTAAGGATCCAGAAATAAGCTACACCAAAGTCATCATAATTTATTAAAGAAACAATTATCCAAATAGGCACCATTCCAAAATGATTTTTTCACAATTATCCTGGATCCTTACGCTCACTGCGTCTAGCCAGTGCTATGCACTGCTGCGACTACCGTATCGCTGAGGACGACGAGTGGAAGTTATTTCAAAACCCAACAAAACGCTGGCTTGCCATACTTGAAAATAAAAAGCGGTCATCGTAAAAACGAGACCGCCTTTTCTTGCTTTAAAAAACTTCACTAATCCCGTTTTTTGCCCATAATCCTTAAAAGGTGCAGGAAAAGATTAATGAAATCGAGGTACAGCGTTAATGCACCTAAAATTGCTAATTTCTTTTTTGTTTCAGCATCGACCATCAATGATTCGCCAATGCGTTTAATTTTTTGAACATCGTAAGCGGTCAGTAATGTGAAAATACCGACTGCAGCCAAACTAATGTAATAATCTGCAAGAGGATTTTTAAACCACATATTCACGAGCATCGCAAGCATAACCCCAAAAAGGCCCATTACTAGGAAGCTACCCATGCTGCTTAAATCGGCTTCGGTGTAATAGCCATACAAAGCCATTGCGCCAAACATTCCTGCCGTTATGATAAACGCGAGGTAAATAGAAGCCATGGTGTAGATCAAAAGAACTGAGGAAGTAGTAACACCAACCAGCATTGCATAAGCCATAAAAGCAATAACTGCTTCAGTATGCGAAAGGCTCATAATTTTCCAACTAAGGAAAACTACTAATGCTACTTGAGCAATAACAATACCTATTAGTAATGGCATGGAATTAAAAAGCTGTGTATAAATCGCCGGAGTTGTACCCACATAATAAGCAATTGCAGCAGTCATTGCTAATGCAACTGACATCCAGCCATAGACTTTGTACATGAACTCACGAGCTGTACCTGGCATGGTATAAGAATTTTGTTCGAACATACGTAGAACCTTTCTTTAGAGATCTATTTATAACTTCTTTATTCCTTTAGTGTACCTAGTTTTAGATTATCCGCAAATAGCACCAGAAGCTTATCTAAGCTTAAAAACAACTCTTTAAGCTTAATTCCTCACTTTAGAGTTAATGAACCTCTTAAGCTTATACAGATACTTGCGCACCCAAATTAAGATGTAGTAAAACTAAAACCTCACATTGTTCAGTATGCCGATACAGCTTTATACCCTATAAGGAGCCCTTTCATGAAACCATACGCTCGCCTTTCCCTTGCCGTAGTTGCCTTTATTCTTCTCTGCCAATTCAGCTCTCAAGATAAAAGTGACAGCGGAGTGGCTAAACCAACCATTAATTTTTATGGAAGCATAACTGACCTTCGAGAAACATTTAAAGCACAAAACATTACAATAGATAGACTTTATAAAGCAATCCCCACCTATCAACAACCGCCTATTGATTCAACAACCTCCTATGACCCTTCTGACAATATTACCCGCCTAGACCTTTCTGAAATTTCAAAAATAACTATTTCTCCTACACAAACTCCTAAAAAAATTGGAAATCGCGAATATATAGTTATAGAAGTTACCTCAAAAGACACTGAAAAAAGTAAAAATATCTATATTATCGAAGCTGATAAAAAACTTTTTTCTGACGAAATAAATAGTACTTATCCTATTGAAAAAGAAATTAAACTTCGCTCAATTGTCGAAATCACCATTGATGGTTACAAGCAACAAGAAGTCGACCCTATTACTCTACAGAAAAAACCAACTAAGCCAGTACAAACTGCTCAAGCAAGCCCATCAAAAGCAAAACGTCTTTTTTCTTATGTCAAAAACGCTTTTAGTATAAAAAGAAACAGTTAAATCAGCTTTCCTTTTTTCAGGTATTCGCTATCTTAAATGTGTCAGGAAACTGTAAAAAAATTAGAAAAGAAAGATACTTATATGGCTATTATGATCACTAAAGAAAATGCTTCTGAAGAAATAAACAACTCAAAGCTTCCGGTTATTGTTGACGTCTATGCAACCTGGTGTGGACCATGCCAGCAAATGAATCCCATTTTTGAACAACTTGAAAAAGAACTCGGCGATAGCTGTAAGTTTGTAAAGCTCAATGTTGATGAAGCGCGTGAACTTTCTATTCAATATGGAGTCACTTCTGTTCCTACGTTTGTATTTATTAAAAATAATGAAATCAAACACAAAGAAACAGGCTACATGAGCAAAGATGACTTACGAGCAAAAATTGAAGATTTTATAGGTCTTTAATTTACCTTCACTTCAAACAAAGAGGATTCTATGAAAAGTCAGCTTCTTGCATCACTCCTACTGATGAACTTTTACCTCGATGGTACGTCAGAAAACAATCTGCAAACAGCGTCTAAAAAGCAAAAAAATTCTAAGCGAGCTCTTACAAAAAAAATAAACCCTATCTCAAGACCTGTTACACTTACTGTCTCCAATCTAAAAACTACTCTTGCTGGCGATTTAACCATCGTCTTGGTTGGATCAGATTGGTGCAAATGGTGTGGATTAATGACCCCTATTTTTGAAGAAAGCAACACCGCCTCACACGACACCGCAACGCATGCTTATCTTTCACTAGGAAGCTATTTCGGAGATCCAGGATCTTTACTAAAACAGGTTGAAATGGACTATGGGGTAAAGCCTATTGAAACCATTCCTGCATTCTTAGTTTTTAAAAAGGGAAAGTTACTAGAACAGTTTTCTGGCTCACAAACAAAAGAACAGCTTGCAGCTCTGATAAAAAAACATGCTGATGCAAAACCTGTTAAAACAGAATCCACTACTACTAAAAAATAGAATTCTTGTCTTACTCATTGAATACAAAAAAGGGCTCCCGGTTTTCCAAGAGCCCTTAATTATTACAAGACTATAAGTAGTTTATCTTCTGTAAAGTGCAACTAATCTATTTTCAGCTACCGGCGCAAACTTTATAGCTTTATGAGCTGCTACACCAAAAGCCAAACTATTAAAAACTGTTTCTACATCTGCTAAAACTGGAGTTGTTTTTTTATATTTTTCACCAAAAACAAAGGGAAGCGAGACTAACGCACAAATAGCAATACCGCCATATAAATCTACTTTATGTGCAGCCATATACCCTACAGCAGCCGGCAAAACTCTTGTACCAGTAAATTTTAATGCGTTTTCTTTTATCTCTGCTTTAACTAAATCAAAAATGGCTTCAGATGGTTTGCTCACTTTATCGTTTGTATCTTGTATTATTTTAATTATTTCTTCATTTTGTTTTTCAATATTTACAAGACTTTTATCTATATCTTTCAATCTTTCTGCTAAGTTTTCAGCTCCCTCTGATAGCGTTTTTTCATTGAATGTTAGAATAATTTTTTTGTCATTTTTTTGGCTATCGTCACTCTCTTCGCTGCTAAGCATCACCCTCCTGCTTTGACTACCATCTTCTGTAGCATCGCTAGAGCCATCATCTACCTCTGAAAAACTTTTAAACACGCTATTTATTAGAGGGCTAGTGGTAGGAATAGCAGGTCTAACTAACGACATTGGTGTCGATGGCGGAGTGTTATTATCTTTAGTTCCTAACTCTGATGCAAAAGCAGTTTCTACATAAACACAAAGTAAAAGTAAACTGCATACTATTTTTTTCATATTTTTTCCTTTTTCTACAATCAACAATTACAACAAAAAAAGCTCCCGATTTTCGAGAGCCCTTAATTATTACAAACTACAAGTGATTTATTTTCTGTAAAGCGTAGTTAGTTTATTTACAGCTGTTGGCGCAAACTTTACAGCTTTATGAGCTGCTACACCAAAAGCCAAACTGTTCAAAACTGTTTCTACATCTGCTGGAATTGTAACTATCGCTTTACGTTTATCACTAAAAACATGATTAAGAGAAGCTAGCCCACAAATAGCAATAGAACCGTATAATCCTACTCTATCTGCAGCCATGTACCCTACAGCAGCAGGCAAAACTCTTGTACCAGTAAATTTTAATACTGGTTTTAAATCTAGTTGACCTGATGCAGAAGCAGTTTCAACAACACACGACATAAGTAACATCAATGCTAATTTTTTCATATAATTCCTTTGTTTTAACCCTTAAAATACAAACTTTTAAGTATCAGAACCGGAAGCATATAACGTTCTAGAATAAAAATCCACTTCCTTAGCAGCTTATCAGAAAATTACTTTGATTATCTTTTAATCGTGTTTTTTTACAGTTATGTACGGAGAAAAATAATCACTAAGCACAGCTCTCATTTCTAAAGTAAGAGCAGCTAGTCCCCACGTATTCAAATTTTCATTTTTCTTAATTTGCTCATTATTTTTGCGTGTAAGAAGCCCCTTCTCTAGCAGATCCTCTTTTTCAACTAATGCTAAATTAGCCGTACTATAGAATAAAGGGAGTGAAATGTTTTCTTTCTTACTCTCTGAACAATCTGATGCATGCATAGTTTGTGCTGATATGACTAATGCCACAAATACTAATCTCTTCATAAAAATTCCTTCTATTTAGCTAATAAAAGGTCAAAGTATAGCAAGAGAAGGCTTATAAAACAAAAGCGAAATATTTTCATAGGAACTTATTTGAAATAAATGATTTCATATTTATCTAAAAGTTCTTTTTTAAGTTCATCAAGTAAACGGTAATACTGAGGCTCTTGTAGCAGTGCACTTATTTCTCGATAACGATCTTCAAATGATTTTAAGGCACGTGGTTTAAGCTGCATAAGTCGAATCACTTCATAACCACCTGTTGCTGGCTCTACGTGAGAATATGCTCCTTGCTTCATTGCTCTAAGCATCTCTTTTCGCTCTTCAGTAATTTCATCTTCAAGAAGCCAGTATGATGTTGACCATTGAATTGCAGGATTCTGCATCATTTCATCGGTAATTTTTTTTAATTCTTCTTCTGTAAAAACACCTTCAGGAATAAATCCCTTTTTAATTCTATAGGAAGCTTCTTCATAAGCAGGATGCGCATCATAATAAGCACGAACATCTTTTTCCAAAACAATAAGGCGTGATCGTATTTTAAAGTTTAATAATGAATCAATTGCTTGTCCCATTGCCAGTTGCTGACGACCTTCTTCATACGTATAACCAACTTCCTTAAACATTCCACGCAGTTGTTCATCAGAAAGATGGTGCTGCTCTTTGATTGAGTTGATATATTTATCAACCGCATCTTCAGGAACAACCATGCGATAAAAATAAATAGCCTCACTATTCATAAGCTGGTCCATCACCAACTCTTCGACCGTACGCCTTCTGCCATCGATTGAAGGTCGTTCAATATCAAGCCGAGTAAGTACAATATCAGGAGATTTTTCAAATTCTTTACTGTCAGAACCAGATTGCGACGGAACGTTGTTATAAATAAGTATCGCTATTTCATTTACCGTTTCTTTTTTTACTCCCTTATCTTCAGATGCTTGCAACTTTTTTAAGGGCTTCTCTGTCGAGTTTGAAACAGATTTCTGTAATTTCTTAGTCTTTTGGGTAGCAACATTGCTCCCTATCCCCTTCTGCCTAGAAACAATCATCGTCGGCAAAAAAAGAAACGCTGTTGCCATTATTAGTGATGAAAAATAAGTAACCGCTGTAGTTATTTTTTCTTTATACATACGATTTCCCTTAATAAAAAGAGGGACTTCTGAATAAGAACTCCCTCTTGTCTGTTGTATGCAATGGTTAATTATGCAGTTTTTTGTGACTCAGCTTGTTGTGCTTGTTGTTGTTCAACAAACGCAGCTAGGTCTTCTTGGCTGATTGGCGCTTGCCCTGCAGGCATTTGTGCCGCTTTTTCAAAATAGGCAGTATCTTCAGATACATCGTATTTTTTCTTTAATTCATCGATTTTATCAGTCCAAATTTTTGCCATTTTTTCACGTTCAATAACAGCTTTAAGGCCTTCATGAACTTCATCAAATGAACGGTATTTAGTCTCTTCTTTGCTTACAGCATCAACAACCCAGTATTTTTTATCAGAAGCTTCTACAAGCATTACTGATGGGAATGTTTTAGCTGCAGAAATTTTATCTTTCACGTTCTTATCAACATCAAAACTATGTTCATTGATAGGAGCAAATTCACGTACTTTTTGTTTTTCAGAATCTGCAACAGACTTGAAATTGGCAGGAGTTACTTTTATTAAGAATGCTTGAGCTTGAGCTTTAGAATCAAATTCAATACCAAGAGCCTTAATGCCACCTGGAGTTACTACTAATTCTGGATTCTTATGTTTTTCATAATAATCCTTCATTTCAGCTTCAGTAACAGCTACTTTTCCAACCACAGTTTCTTCAAAGTTTTTTGCAGCCAATCTACGTTTGATCATCTTAACTGCTTGTTCAAATTCTTTTTGATACTCAGCGCTTGAAGCTACATTTGTTTGTTCTGCCCAATGCATAACAATTTCTTCACTAGCCATGCCTTTAAAGATTTCTTGTTTTGCATTTGGCAAAAACTGAATCATCCCTTGGAGCCTTGGATTAGAAAGAATAAACTGATCATAATATTCGCTAAACTGATTTTCTGTAATTGCGGTCTTGCCACCAATTTTAAGCAAAACAGAGCTTGAATCATTTGCATCAGGTGCTGAAGAACCAGATGATGTTGAAGTTGAACAGCTTTTCTTTTTGCAACACATGTCACAGCCAGAAAGAACCATAAGAGCCGCTACTGCAAAGCCATAAAAACTCTTGGTTTGGAACGATTGTTTACTCATTATTGTTACTCCTTTTCCTTTAAAAATAAGGATTTATACTATTCATAAAAAACATGCTCTTTAACCTAACACAGAATAGAAAAGTTGCAAAAATGATACACGGGATACGCACCCTACTTATTAATAACGCGACACACCACAACAGCTGAACAGATCGCTGGCCTTAATGGTCGCAATGCCTTGCATGCTGCATAAAGAGTGGCACCAGTCGTAAGCACATCATCTACAAATAAAATACGCATACGCTCATACTGGTATGCATCTTTTGCCAGATTAAAAACCTGACGAAGGTTAACCGCTCGATTTTCTCGAGAGAGGCCAGCTTGCCATAACGTTTTTTTAGACCGCTCAAGCAAATGCACCACCGGCTTTTTACTATACTTACTCAGTACATTAGCCATTTCTTCTGATTGATTAAACCCACGCCACGCATAACGGGTCCAATGCAAAGGGATGGGCACGATAATATCAAACTGCACCTGCTCTAATGGTGTATGCTCCCACAACAATCGGCCAAGCTGACGACTTGCACAGCGATTGCCATACTGTTTTTGCTGAATCAATGAACGCAATGGATATTCATAGTCACTGATTGCGTAGATAAAAAGTTCTTTTTTTTTAGTAATGCGCAACGGCATAGAAACTATAGGTCGAATACGAGCAAGACATCGCTCACACAACACCTCATCAGAATTCATAAAGTCTCTGCAGTATGCGCAAAAAGGAGGGATTATAAGATTTTTTATACGAGAAAGAATAGCAGTCGCTCCGCGCATACTTGCATGAACAAACGAGCGTACACTCATTTGAATAATGTTTTTTTAAAGATCTGAGCAACCATCAAAAAAACACCTGTAACAATGCATATATCTGCGATGTTAAAAATAGGAAACGACCAAGCCCCATAATGAACATGAATATAATCAACCACCCCACCATAAAAAAGCCTGTCAAAAAAATTTCCTGTTCCCCCAATAATCACTAATGTTTCGGCAAAAGAGCACTGCCCTCTTTGTTTTTGTGCATACGTAATCCATGCAAACGTTGCTAAAAAAAGACCTACCACAGCTGTAACTACTGCAAAAACATATGGGTTTGAGCTGGAAAACATGCCCCAGGAAACACCACGATTAATGCTTAATTCAAAAGTAAGATAGGGACACACAGAAATTGATTGATACTCCAACGAATGCAATGCCCAACGTTTTACCAACACATCAAGAACAAAAAGGTTCCACAGCTGCGCATGAGAAGAGAAACAAAATGACGAAAAGTAACTCATCGAATGCTGGCTCCCAAACTCAAAACTGCTTTTTTAACTAATGCATACACCGTATCAAGAATATCTTTAGATACTGTTTGCTGTGGATCTTGCACAAAAAATCGAAACGTTATTGATTTTTCATCGATCCATTCAGGCTTTTGAAAGACATCTTGTAATTGAACCTGAATAATACGCTTATCTGCCTGCGCAATAAGCTGTTCTAATGTTTCCACTTTTGTAGCAACAGGTACCATCATACTAATATCTAAATAACTTCCTTGATATTTTGCAGGGGGCACAATTTCTTTTTCGGGATGTTTGTATGCAAGGAGAAGGTCACCACGCAGTTCAAATGCAAAAGCATCTCCACCACCTAATTTTGCCATCATTACAGAACTTATTTTTCCTACAGTTCCAATGATAACTCCATTACATACTAGGTCGGCAACTTGATAACGATGAGCCCACTGAGGACGATGCGCACAAACTTTCCACAAAACTTCCATGCCAAGTAATAAAAAGAGATCTTGCAACATATCTTTTGAATGGTAGAAATCAACAGAACCTTTTCGCTGATATAAAACTCCTGCTAATGAAGGATGCTCAATAACTTTTAGTTTATGATCTTGTTGAGTTGCCCATACACGGTCCCATTCAAAAAATCCAAGAGTCTCATGGTTTGCGCTATTTTCAGAAACCGATTGCAATAAAGGAGCGAGTAAAGAATCAGCAAGGGTTGTACGTTGCTCTGCTAATGGATTGGCAAGCGTCACTGGATGCTCAACCTTCCAACCTATTTTTTTCAAAAAGTCGTTATCTAAAAAGGCATAATTTTGCACTTCGCGCATATGGCCAGTAAATGCAAGAAAGTTTTTTATCCGTATTACTCGATCAACCCAATCATCAGCTGGCTGTAGAGAAGTATGTGTTCCAACAAGACGCGTCTCTGGTTTTTGTCGCGATGCTAAGGGAAGCTTTTCAAAAACAGGTAAAACTTCAGGAATAGTTGTGTACCCAATTAAGCGACCTACTTCTTCAACAATATCTTCTGGCTGCTTTACATCTTTGGTTGCCCTGAACGTTGGAACAGTAATCGTAAACTTAGTATCAAAGGACTTATCACGCATACCAAAGATTCCCTTACCGCTTGCTATCGCAAGCTGGGAATGACACATTTCTAACTCTTTTTCTGTAACAAGATACCCGATATCTTCGAGTAATGTTTTAATGACTGTTTTTTTAATTTTAAGACCAAGGCGTTCTTCGATATATGATTGCGAAATTTCAATTATTGTTGGTTGTGGCAATCCACCCAATGAAACAATAAACGGAGCACAATGAAATGTAATTCCACCATCTTCTAGTAGTTTTACTAAACGAGTAATGCCAGAAATGTTTTGGTGAGGATCTACCTCTTTTTCAAAACGAGCTGAACCTTCGGTACGAATTTTATGAAATGAGGAAGTAAGGCGTACCGTTCCCCCGTCAAAGGTTGCCGATTCTAATAACACTGAACGAGTTTGTGGTGTGACTGCAGAAACAATTCCACCTTTAATACCTGCAAGGGCAAGCGCTTTATGATTATCTGCAATCACCATATCAGTTGATTGCAAGGTCAAATTAAACCCAGAAAGCAAAGATATCTGTTCTCCATTTTTTGCCATCCGAGGACCAAAGGTTTCAGTTACTAACGTATCTGCATCAAATGCATGCAATGGTTGACCTAAATCAAACATCACATAATTAGTTGCATCAACCACATAATCTATTGGGCGTTGACCAACGTGCATTAAGCGAAATGCCATATGCAGATCAGAAGGAGTATAGGGAAGCTCATCAAAGTACAAGGTTGCAAATCTTTTACAGGCAGGAGTTTTGATTGAGATAGAAACAGGTGCTTGTTTGGTTGCTTTAAAAACACCTTCAACGCTTTCCACAGGCACAACTGCTAAAAACTCTTTTTCATCACGTAAGGTAGTTTTTAAAAAGGGAGCAATTTCTCGTGCAAATCCACGATGGCTCCATAGATCTGGCCGATGAGTAATCGACTTGTTGTCAATATCAAGAAGGTAATCTGGCCCCTCCGATTCCTTCCAGTGTCCCGATTGCGCCTTAGCTAAAGTCATAGTAAATGCAGGAAGCAAGGCATCTTTTTCAACACCAAAATCTGTTGGCTTTGCCCACAAATGCTCAACTCCATTTTTCTTGATCAAGTACCAACTGCCAACTTTTACATCAGTGCGACTCGATAAATGAATGGTCTCTTTCCATTCAGGGAGGGAAACTTCTACCTGCTCTGAAGTAAGGTTAATGACCAATCCCATAGTAAAAACAGTAAGATCAGTTTCTACTTTTTCAACCGTTTCAATTTCAGCAACAGTGGTGTTAAACCACGCAACTAATGCAGTAACATCAACTTTTTTCCAATCTATGTGCAGATGGTCACAGACCCAACGTAATGAAAGCTTCATACGGCAAAACCCTCTTCTAGAACTTACTAACAGCTTTTTAGAATAGGATAAAAGACCATTGTCCGCAAATTGGGCTCCTAGGGCCAATTCATTCAGGCCTACCCTCTCTTGCATGAGTTTATTGAAATCGATTAAGTTTATCCGCCTTTTTAGGTCAAATAAAAATCAATGTCATTGCGAGCTTGCGTGGCAATCCCTACGCAACTTATATAAAAAACTGATAATGCCTGACATAAAAAGACTTTCGTATTTTTTATAAAAAAGTTTTTGACATCCATGCTATGCCTTTCTCAGAAGAAAGCAGGTGTGCCCTCTTTCGCTAAAGCTTCAGCGTGGCACCGCGCCTTAGCCTTGGCGACGGCGGGTGGATTGCCACGCAAGCTCGCAATGACAGAGATTCTTTAACTCAAACAAACTGGAAAACTCATAAGCTTATTTACTACCGCTTAAGCTTAACCATCAAAAGTCCTAACAATTCAAAAAAAACTTTCTATTTTCTAGAAAAATAAGCTCAAAATAATACATATAGAGTACCCAGTTGCAATTTATTACACAGATGATATTCTATTTCTAATAGTAAATTGAGACATAAGTAAAAATGGAGAGTAAATTATGAAGAAATTAAGAAACCTATGCCTTATGGCATTTACCGCTTATACCCTTGGCGGAACTAATGAAATTCACGGAGCACAACGTTTTATAAACCTTGCTCGTTACGCTACTGCAGCCGCTGCTCGCTGTTCACAAGCATTCCAAACAGTTAAAGAACGTAAACCTGTTAAATGGGTTATGGATCATAAAAATGCTATTATTGAAAATAGTATTGCTGCTGGTGCTTATGCTGGTTTAATTACTACCTATGCAGCTTTCATAGAGGACACTTTTCCTCTGCATATATACACTATTGATTTTCTTAAAAGACTACCCATTGAATATAGAGCAACTTGTATTAAACTATTAATTGAAAATAGGATACTGGAAAAAGACGGGTGGGCTATTAATGAAATATTTCGTCTTTTACCATCTGAACAACACGCTCCTTTTGCATCTTCATTCCTTGAAAAATCATTTGATAACTTAGATATCAACATCATTAAAATTCTTCTTAAAAAACTACCCATTGAAGATAGAGCAACTTGGGTCAAATTATTCATTGAAAATGGTAGGCGGGTAGAAGAAAGAGTCTGGGTTATTAAGGCAATATTTGATTTTTTACCATCTAAACAACAAGCTCCTTTTGCATCTTTATTCCTTGAAAAATCATTTGATAACTTAACTATCGACACCATTATTTATCTTCTTAAAAAACTACCCATTGAAGATAGAGCAACTTGGGTCAAATTATTAATTGAAAATTGGAGGAACTCATTTTTTAATCTTATCGATTTATTTGAGACTAGTATTCCACAAGAACAACAGGGTTCTCTAGCCCTACTTTTTCTTGAAAAACAATTTGATGCTCTTGATAATCTAAGCATTATGTATCTTATAACAACGCTTTCCTTTGAAGCTGACAAGAAAAAAAGTTATCGTTGTCAAGAATATCAAAAAAAATTAATTACTAGAGATCCATCACTGAGCACATTCACTCCTAGACAAACACTAGGACCATTACTGTCTATTAAATTCGTTAGAAAACAATTATTAAATGAGGTAAATTTTTTAATGTTTTATGAAGCAGAAAAAGAAAGACAAAACATTATCAATAAAATTATTTCTTTTGCCGCTCAAGAATATAGTAAGGGAAAGATTGTTCTTTTCCATGGCCAACACGACCAATGGGGTTTTTTAGAAAAGTGCTTTAAGGCTTTATTAAAAATAAAATATAACAAAGTCACTCCAAAGGATTTCACCTGGATAAGATTCACAGAGCAAGCATTATTATCAGATAAAGAAACAGTAGAAATACGAAAAAATGGAATTACTCTCAAAACTTACGACAAGTTTCATACAATTCTTTTTACAAATCTTCACCTCTTGGCTAATGATACAGGATCAAATTCATTGTTTTACACTTTTTCAAATAGCGATAACACACTCAAAAGTCAATTTGATTTTGATAATAATATACGCGATCAATTTTTAGAGCTCAACATGGAGCAAGAATTTGATCAGTTGCAATCCAGCAATAAAGGCATTTTTGCCTCTCTTTATAAACTTTATAAAAAAGAAGTCATAGCTCGTGGCGACATAGGAAGACTTATTGCTATTTCACTACCAAAAGATAGTGCTTCTCAACTTTGCTACCCAACAGAATCTAGCGCTTTATTAAATCCAATTGTAATTGATGCAGAAAGAACAACTGATATCAGCAAAATTGCTGAAAATTATGATCAAGTAGATTTCTTTAATGAACATGCTTTAATTCTTTCAGATCGTATAACTAACCCTGAAAAAGCTGCTTCTGCTGGAATTGTCATGGAAGCATTCGCTTCAGAACCAACTGAAGAATCAAAAAAATATGCAGCTGAATTTGAAGCAGAATTTACAAAAATTATGAATCGCGTTGAAAAATTACATAAAAAACGTATGGCAAAAGAGGGCAAATCATCATGAAATTAAAAAATATATATTTTGCGATACTCATAGCGAGCTATGGCATAATATTAATTAGAAAATGGATTTTAAAATGGAGAGTACTATGAAAAAAAATACATTTAAAATACTATTCACATTCTTATCATTAGGCATAACAAGCTCAAACGTTCTTTATTCAGCGCAACAATCTGAAGAATCTGATCTCTATGAAAGCTTACGAGCGGGTACTTCTAATGCAACATCTACAGCTATAGGCTTTTATGCAGGAACAACACTTGTTGATGATATATGCAACTCAGCTCAAATTAGCTCACACAATATAAAAAACGTTAAAGATGCCAATAGAACACTTGATCCTTCTTTAAAAACAGCCTTTATATTCTGTGGTCACTGTCTTTGTATTGCAGCGATGAATGTACTTTCTACCGCCACAGTAGGAAAAACTAAAGAGCATCTTGGTTATTTTGCTTATGGATTTTTGGCAGGAGCAGGTAAGAAAACACTATCTCGCCTTTCATCTTACCTAAACAGAGAAGAGGCAAAGCTATGCGCCATATGCCAAGAAGAAAACGCACCAGTAAACCCTGATGCTCATGATATCATTAATACTCATACTGATATAAAAACGCTCCATTGCGGCCATGCATATCATAAGACCTGTATCGCCCCATGGCTAGCGGAACATACTACCTGCCCTAGCTGTAGAGCTGTAGTCAACAATTAATTTCTTTTTTTAGACATATAAAAAGCCTGGGTTTTTATACCAGGTCCGCCACCGCCATCCAACTTAGTTAAAACTATATCATGATCTTTGAGGCTAAGGCGTGATACTACTTTGTGATCTCATAAAAAAAGAGGCATAAGAAAAACTTCTCATGCCTCTTTAAACTATCTTTACAAAAAAAGATTAATACATTCCGTGCATTCCGCCCATTCCTGAACCGCCTGCAGAAGGCATATCTTTCTTATCTTCTGGAATATCGCAAATGATCGTTTCAGTGGTAATCATTAACGCTGCAATAGAAGCTGCGTTTTGCAAAGCAGAACGAGTTACTTTTGCAGGATCAACAATACCAGCTTGGATCATATCAACATACTGACCTGTTTTTGCATCGAAACCGATTTCAAAAGCTGAGTTGCGAACTTTATCCACAACAACAGAACCTTCAAATCCAGCATTTTGTGCAATAATACGAAGAGGTTCTTCAAGCGCACGACGTACGATATCGATCCCTAATTTTACATCGCCTTCAGCTTTGATTTTTTCAACCAAAATTTGAGTACGTAAAAGAGCAATACCACCACCGGCAACAATACCTTCTTCAACCGCTGCACGAGTTGCATGGAGCGCGTCTTCGATACGGTCTTTCTTTTCTCTCATTTCTGTTTCTGTTGCTGCGCCGACTTTGATCACTGCAACACCGCCAGCTAGTTTAGCAAGGCGTTCTTGAAGTTTTTCTTTATCGTAATCAGAAGAGGTATTTTCGATCTGCATTCTGATTTGAGCAACACGACCTTTGATAGCTTCGGCAGAACCTGCACCATCAATGATAGTTGTGTGATCTTTAGTAACGACTACTTTTTTAGCAGTACCAAGATCTTCAAGAGAAAGATTTTCAAGCTTGATTCCCAATTCTTCAGAAACCATCTTGCCACCTGTCAAAATCGCAAGGTCTTCAAGCATCGATTTACGACGATCGCCAAATCCAGGAGCTTTTACCGCTACTACATTCAAAGTGCCGCGAATCTTGTTAACCACGAGAGTTGCAAGCGCTTCCCCTTCAACATCTTCTGAAATAATCAAAAGTTGTCTGCCAGTTTTTGCTACTTGTTCAAGAACAGGTAACAACGACTTCATCGAAGTGATTTTCTTTTCATGGATCAAGATCGCTGGATTAACTAATTCAGCTTCTTGTTTTTCTTGATTCGTTACAAAGTAAGGAGACAAAAAGCCACGATCAAATTGCATGCCTTCAACGACATCCATTTCATTTTGCATGCCTTTTGCTTCTTCAACAGTGATCACACCATCGCGACCAACACGTTCCATAGCTTCTGCAATCTGTTCACCAATAACGGTGTCTGAATTAGCAGAAATGGTAGCAACTTGTTGAATTTCTTCTTTTTTGCTTACTTTTTTTGCTGATTTTCTAATGCTATCGATAGCAACTTCAACAGCTAATTCGATACCACGTTTAAGTTCCATTGGGTTAGCACCAGCGGTAACATATTTGTTACCTTCTCTGAAAATTGCTTGCGCTAAAACAGTTGCAGTTGTGGTACCATCACCAGCAACGTCAGCAGTTTTGCTTGCAACTTCTTTAACAAGTTGTGCACCCATATTTTCAAACTTGTCTAACAAGTCGATTTCTTTAGCAACAGTAACACCATCTTTGGTGATTGCTGGAGATCCGAATGATCTATCGTATGCAACGTTTCTGCCCCGAGGCCCAAGCGTAACTTTAACTGCATCTGCTAAGGTATCGACGCCACGACGAATTTTTTCGCGTGCTTCGGCACCAAACAGAATTCTTTTTGCCATAGTAATTTCCTTTTATTTTGAGCGTAGCAAAGCTCTTCATAACTAAGGTTATGAACGATCAATCCTAGCCTTTTTATTTTTCAACAATCCCAAGAATATCTTCTTCACGCAATACCAGATGTTTTTCATCGATATCGGTACCTGCGTATTTTCCAAAAAATACAACATCGCCTACTTTTACTTGTAGAGGAAGCGTTTTTCCGTTTTGATCAACTTTACCTAAACCGGTAGCAAGTACTTTCCCTGTTTGGCCTTTTTCTTTAGCCCCTTCAGGAATATACAAACCACTTGCGGTTCTTTCGTTACTTTCTAAACGCTCAATATAGAGACGGTCATACAGTGGTCGAATCTTATCTGTCATTGAAGATTCCTCCTTGTCTAAAATAGTGTTAATAAAAAAAATGATTTTTTGCACACTTAACTCTTGCTCACACCCTCCACCTTTAGTGACGGAGTCATAGTATAAACCAAAAAATGATGATCGCAATTTTTTACAGTAAGTGACTAAGATTTTTTGAGTCCTTTTTAACAGCACCCACCTGGGTTTTTTGGTTGTTTACAACACCCACGAGAGACATCAAAATTGCACGAATCGGCACACATTTTACCCGCATCTTGCAAGACCTTTTTCACATTATCATGAGTTGGTTGATAGAGATCGAACATGTTCCCGCTTGGATCGGCGCACGAAACCATAATGCCATGAGTTGCAGTAACTGGTTCATTTAAAAAAGTAACGCCAGATTCTTTGAATGCTTCGTAACTTGCCATCAGGTCAGCTACTTGGAATACCAAGCCTGAATGCTTACCTTTTTCAATAGTAGAAGAAGGGCACAAGCCAATTCTTACTCCGCCTGCTTCTAATTCACACCATTTGCCAGGGATATGGAACATCACTTTAAGCCCAAGCTGCGTGTAAAACTCAATCCCCTTTTGAAGATCTTCCTGCATTACAATAACCATGTAAACGCCTGTAACTTTTTTATTTGCCATAGTATCCATCGGATAGTCCCTTGTAAAAACATCTCATTATCGCTTTCTACTCACATAGTACCAGTGTAGCGATCACTATAATTTTTAAAAGAACAAAAGCCTCTAGTGGTAACAATTACTCTTTCTTTAAAATCCTAATTAAGACCAATCAATGAATAATCTTCCATTTTTGATGACTGATAGTTCAAAAAACCCATTTCTTTAATCTCATACAAAAACTGCTCTGCATTCTTAAAATAAAATGCTATATCAAACCCATTTTCTATTGCCGCTCCTATATTCTTCTTTTCATCATCCACAAAAACCCGTAATGCATATCCAGGATTCTTTATAAGAACAATTCTATAAGGTTCAGGATTTGGCTTAAAAAACCAGTCGTCTGCTAATGAGGGAGCATAATGAGTGTTCCTTCTAAAAAATGCAGTCATCCACTGGTACTGTTTTTTTTGCTTTTCATCAGAAATTTGCCGCTCATTTCTTTCAAAAACAAATGCCTGTTCCAGTAATGAAACAATGCTCAAATTAGTGCATATCGCATTTTTAAATCCTTCTTGATCGAGCTGCTGAACGATGATAGCTACTTTTTTATTAAGATCATTAACCTGAGGATAAAGCCATTCCAAAGAAGCCACACAAGCATCCCTTTTTTCCTGATTATGAGGATAATTTTTTTGTGCAATAACCTGATAAGCGCAAGGCCAACAAGTAACATACTTATCAGAATCTTTTGAATTTTCTTTCTGACATTCCATGTAAGAATTTACCTGATAATAGTCTCTAAGAAGAACAAGGGTGAACCAAATACCCCTCTGCCGACATATGCTGATCATCTTCTTAACTTTTGTAAAAAACGAGTCAACTTTAAGAATAACCCCATTAAGATCCCATACAAAAAGTGCGGATGAGCTTTGTTTTTCAGTAATAAGCGAATGCCCTTCTTTATCAAAAACTCCGCCAGGAAAGGTTTTTTTATTATAGGCAAACGAATGAACATCATCCCAGCCAACAAGAGAATGCTCTCCTGCAACAAGAAGAAAGCTACTTAACCCTATAAAAGCAACTAGTGCCAGACTTAAAACGCTTACTGAACACTTCATTATCCACTACCCCTTTTTAAAACAAACCTGTTTTGAGGATAACAGTTCAGCATCTATTTTTAAAAGAGAATAATTCGCAGTCAACCGGAATCTTTATTTTTCCATTTGTGATGATGCATGTCACTACTTGAAATCCTGGCATTGCCTTCTTAGTAGAGCTATCCCATACACGACTGATATCTTTATTGCATTTAGAATATGGTTTTGGAGAAATAGTATCATCCCAAATAACAAACACTTGTTCATCTTTGAAAATTTTTTTAACTTGCGATCTTAAATCTTCTTTAAAATCCAAAACGCTTAATTCAAGCATTGAGGTTATTTTTTTTGGTGATTTCAAGCTTGAAATTGATAATCCAGTTATTGTTTTTTTTAGGTCCGTTTGAATTAGTTGTTGTGAATAGAAAGATGGACTTGATTCGTTTAGTGCTTCTGATAGCATATTTATGGGTGCCTTTTAGTTTAATTTCTGGTTTAGAAGCTAAAACTAAAGCACCCATTTTTATTTTTGGCAAGCCTAATAGTGACTTTCAGCTAATGCTAAATTCCTGTTATCTGTAGTACCTTAACAAATCATGCTCTATGTCTGCTGTTACAGCAGCTGTTTCAGCTGCTGCTGATTTAGCAGCTGCTGCTGATTTCATTTCATTTATTTGGGTTTGTAAAAGCTTTGGCAATAGGAAACAAGGCTGACCATACATCCAATTACAATTACGATTAATAACATTACATCCTATTTGACCATTAATGGCGATGTCAAATATGAAGTGCGACACTAAAGCTTTTCTGATAGTCAACGTTTAATAGTGGCGATCCAAGCTTAAAATGATTTTTCTCTTTTTTTAAATTTTTCAAAAATACCTCCATTGGAGTTGAGTAGCCAAGTAA
>CANNBR010000008.1 GCA_947502805.1 bacterium | reverse complement strand
CAGGAACTGGGTCGAGTTTGTGCCGTTAAAAGCGATCGAACCGCAGGTTTGTGCCCTAGATTCCAAAGGGATAGGCAAGTATCCCGTTTGGTGCCGCGCGCAGAGCGCACTAGAAGGCTAAGTTATTGAAAGAATAAAGGTTCTTAATCTTGAAGAAATTCCTCTTGGGCGGGGATCTCTTCAGCTATTTCTAGTTCTTTTGGTTCTGGCAGAGGATCAGGTTTTTTTGTATCCATGATGGTTTTATAACCTTTTAGGAAGTTATACGCAATCCTAGGAGGGATACCTGTGCGGCCTGTCTTTTCAGTGAGAATGACCATGGTAAGTGGAGGATGGTTTTTGTAGGTAAAGTTGCTTGCAAGCCAGCTGTGTTCTAAAAATTCAGCACCGTCTTTAAGTTTATCAAGGCTACTAGTTTGTGCAGTACTCGTTTTTGCGTGGATAATAAAATCTTTGTTGTGAAGGCGGTCAAGCCAGCGAGCAGTCCCTTTGGTGACGGAAGCATGCATTGATTTTTGTAAAAAATGGCGTGTTTCTAATTTGATTTTTAGAGGTTCGCACATAATCGGAGTGCTTTCCATAATGCGTGGTGTAACTAAAAATCCAGTTTGGATTGCGGCTACCATACGAGTAATTTGTAGAGGTGTGGCAAGTAAAAAAGTTTGTCCGATCATGGCAGAAAGGGTTTCTCCGGTCCACCAGCGTTCATGTTTAACTTTGCGTTTCCAGGCACGGGAAGGTACTAAGCCGGTAGCTTCGGGGAATAATGAACCTGTGATACGGCCAAGGCCAAAAATGTTTGCATAGTTTGTGATAACATCCATATCTATTTTTTTCCCAATTTCAAAAAAAGGAATATTACAAGAATGGGCCATCGCTAATTTGGTGGTTAAAAGACCATGCCCCTCTTTGCGTACGCAGTGGTACTTTCTACCTGCAAAGGTTGTAGATCCGAGACAGTTCCAAGCTGAATGTTGTTCGATGATCCCAGTTTCTAAAGCAGCGCTTACGGTGATTAATTTAAAGGTGGACCCAATGGGATAGGCGGCAGAAGAGATGCGATTTAAAAATGGTTGATGTTCTTGAAGAGCGTCCCACGTTGCACACGAAATGGGCGCAGTAAAAATATTAGGATCAAAGCTTGGCCGAGAAAGGCATACTTTAAGAGCTCCTGTTGCAGGGTCCATTAAAATAAAACAACCAGAAATGCCTGGAGGGAATACTTCTTCAGCAAGTTTTTGCAACGAAAGATCAAGGGTAGTGCTAATGTGTTTTCCTTGGAGTGTTTTTTCTATTTCATATTCAGCAAGGTGTGCACCAATAGAATTTATGATCCGCATTATTGAGCCTTCTTTACCGCGTAATATTTCTTCAAATATTTTTTCGATACCTATTTTGCCTTCGCAGGATTTGTCGATGTAGGCAATGTAGCCAAGGATATGACTTGCCATCGATTGATAAGGGTAAAAACGTTTGAAATGGGTAACAAGTTTAACGTTTGATTCATCAGGAAATAGTTCAACAATTTTACTTAATTGTTCAAAAGAAATATCGGTAGCTAAGGGAGTTTTTCGTAAATAGCGTTCTGTTCGATTGAGCTCATCGTAGTTTTCAAAAGGAGGGATGCCAAGTATCTGGGTGAGCTGTGTAAGTTGTACAAGATGTTCAGAGGTGAGCCGTTTGGCCCCTGTTCCCTGCCAATATAAATCGGTAACAGGACGGTTGGTTGCAAGGATAGTACCAGAACAATCAAGAATGTTTCCTCGCAAAGAAATTGTCTGTTCATAACGAGTAAAGTTACGTTTGCTTTTGGTGGCAAAGGCGTTCCCCAATCTCACCTGAAGATGAAAAAGCCGTCCAACTAAAATACTGCATGCAAATATCATGGCAATGCCATAAATGTAAATTTTGAGATCGAACGATGTGGCAGCTGATTTATTCATTAACCTTCACTTTTTTCGATCCCATTGAAGAAAGCGGATGATTTGTTTGGCACATTAAAGCAAGTTCCTGTTGGGTGACGTGGGTATACTTCTCGGTGCTTGAAAGAGATTGATGGCCCAGTAGTTCCTGGACAACTCGTAAATCAACTCCTTGATTTAAAAGGTGTGTTGCAAAAGAATGACGTAGTTTATGGGGAGTAATATTCTTTTTCCCTTTTAAAAACATGCGAAACATCTGAATGATTCGTTGGATAGAGCGTGGAGTGAGCGCTTCATTGCGGTAGTTTACAAACAGATGTTCTTTGTTATCAGAAGGGTTTGGACGTTCTTTTTCAAGGTAGTTTTTTATTCGTTCCTGTGCTTTTCCTCCAAAAAGAACCATCCGCTCTTTTCTTCCTTTTGCCATGATGCGAATGAGTTTGTTTTCAAGGTCTAAATCTTTGAACGTAATGTTGCAGAGTTCTGAACACCGCATGCCGGTTGCATACAGAAGTTCGAAAATCGCTTTGTCGCGTACCGGGCGTTTTGAAGGGAGTTCTTTTTCGGTGACAGTATCAAGCAGGTAGAAAATTTCATCGATGCTCAAATAGGTTGGTAGTTTTTTATCGATGTGTGGGCGCTTGAGTTTAAGTTCTAAGTTTTTTCCGGTTGATTGCAGAAAACGTTCAAACGATTTAAAGCAGGATATTTTCCGAGCAATAGAACTTTTATCAATTTTCTTGTGATAGAGCATCACAAAATAACGTTCAATGGCGGGGCGAATGGCAAGTGGCTCGGGTTCTTGCTTGTTGATGCGATCCCAAAAGTCTGAGAATAAACTGAAGTCGCTTTCGTAGGAGCGTTGAGTGTTTTTACTCAAGTTGCGTTCAACATCGATGTACGTTAAAAAATCGGTTACCTGTGTTTGAAATTCTTGAAAGAGCATACTCTTCATTCTCCTCGGGATTCCGCGTTATTTTTTTTAGTGTCATTCCCAGTGAAGCGGTAAGGGAATCTTTGGTACATACAAGGAGTCCTTAGCTTCGTGTAAATTTTAAAGAAATAAAAAGGGTAACGCATTCATGTTTAAAGCGCAATTTTAAGCATGAAAAAGGGCCACACGAAGCGGCCCTAAAATAGTGGGGAAAGTTATTGAGAGAATTGATTTGGAAATGTATCTTTAAGTGTTTTAATTAACAATTCTGGATTGCGATGATACTTGTAAAATGAATTATTACGCCAGATAAGTATTTCTACACATCCTTGAGGAGTGAGGCTCCAAAACGGTTGCCACCTTTCAAATCGATGGTGAATTTCAACGCGTGAAGAAAAGAAATTTGAAGGATCAAAATCAGGTCTTGCAGCAATCTTTTTTAGGCACGTAGCAGAGTGCATAGCAGCAAAAGCAGCGTGTGTTCCATAATAAATGCCCTTTGCATAAGCTGTTTCTACGCATTCATTAAGTTCGTTAGTGGTCATCTGGGAGAGAATATAGTCAAAGAGGGCATCTGCTTGTTCTTTTGATATTTTTCCGGTAGCAATGTCTTCTTCGTAAAACTTCATAACTTGTTGCAGGGGAGTTTTGCCGCACAGTCGTGCAGAATAAATATGAAGGCCGACTGCTTGAAAACGTTTTTCTAGATCTTTGAAAAGCTCTAGATCGTACGTTCTGCTCAGACAGTTTCCGAAATCTTCTGTTGTGACGATGTCTTTGTAATCTCTCCACTCACCGTTTACTTCAATACCACAATCGTTATCAGGGCTGGAGAGTCGAGGAGCATTTTCATAAGGATCATTTGTTGGCTCATCAGCCTGCAAAAAACAGGTGATCAATAACAATGACACTACAAGACTTTTTTTCATAACGAAAACTTTCAATTTTTGATTTGTTTCTAATCTATTTAGCTTGACTGAGATACATTTTACAGTAATCCGTAATCTTTGCAACGTCGATTGACCGATGAGCGATTCACTCCAAGAAAGAGGGCGATTTTGTTTTGATTTTTAAACTTATCCCACAAAAGGGCCATAATTTTTGGATCCTTGAGCGCATGCTTGCCAAGGCGAGATGCTTCAATTAATTTAGGATCGGAGATGTTGTAAGCGGGGTCAAATTGAACATCGTAGAGCGACTCGTTTTTCTTTGTTTTATTGATCAAGATGTTTTGCACTCGTTCTTTTAGTTCATGCAAGCTGATTGGTTTTTGATTAATGATTCTCTCCTTTTCCTTTTCGCTTAAAGAAAGAAGTTTATGTTCTTGTGGTGTCTGTGTTGCCAGTGCTTGTTGGCTAAAGCCGAGTAAGAGTTCTTCAAGCTCTTCTTGAGGAAGGGTCATTACTGAAGGAAATGAAAGCGATGACTTTGAAAGTTCATTAAGTAAAGCGTTGGAAAAAATACCTTTTTGTACCAGCTGTGAAAGGTTTTGATTAGTTGAGCAAATAACACGAACATCAGATTGTATTTTTTTATCACTTTTAAAAACGCGATAGAAGCCGTAACGAATAAATTCGGCAAGAATTTCCTGAGTTTCTTTATCAAGAAAATGAACGTTTTTAATAAAGAGAGTTCCATTTTTATTCAGCCGTTCAAGCAAAGGCTGTACCGTTGATGATCCAAAAATCTGGTTGATACCAAAAAGTTTTATAGGGATATCAGAACCAGTTGCAGGTGATTGTATTTCAAGAGTGTAAAGTGTTTCTCGAAGACTGATGTGATGAACAAGTTCAACGGTTGGTAAGAGATCTTCATTTGGCAATTCAAGCAACAGTGCTTTTTTGGTAAGCGCAAGCTTTAATAGTTCAATTTTAAAATTGATTATTACCTCTCCTGTGCCAGGAATAAGGTCATTGATAAGCTTTCCTGATTGCGTAGTTTCAAGGTAAAGCAGATAATCCCAGTTTGAAGGATTTTTAACTTTATCAATCAGCTGTTTTATAACATCAGAGATTTCTGGATAGTGAACGGTTATAATAACACCACTTGATTCAGGATGAGGTAGCCCTGTAATGACGAGTTTTTTTCCGATTGCATCATGGGCAATAATTGTTTGGGTTGTTTTGTAGAGTTCAACCTGGCGCACTAGGTTGCGTAATGTTTTAACAAGCAGGTCACCTTCTTGGGTGTTTGGGTTTACGGTAATGATTTCAGAACCATTTTTATTACCAAAACTAAATTTTCTGTTTTTATAAAAAAGAATACCAAAACTATTTTCTTTATTGGTGCGTAAAAATGAGCGAATACTTTCTTTGTATTGGTTAATTTCTTGGTGTTTAAGATAGAGCTCTTCAATAATTTCTTTACGTTGTTTGAGTAACTCATTGAGGTTTCTATTTTGTAAAAGATTAATGATTTTTGAAAGATAGCTTGCAAATACGAGCATTTCATCACGCTCGATGTTGGTATAAAGCTTTTTTGAACGGGAATCACGTTCTATAACTATTGAAGCTATAACTCGTCCATCTTCGTAGATAGGGAGAAAAATATCCGCGTTAATGGCATCGAGGAAATTTAAAATGATAGTGCGTGTTTCTGTTTGTTCATAAAAGTTGTTGTATTCGATTTCATCTCTAATAAAGATAGAGGATGATTTGAGCGAATCGAGAGCTTCAGTTATTGCATTTGAATTAATGCTTGTTGTTCCTATAAAATTTTCAAGAGCTATTTCTTGTTGAGAGATGGTTGGCTGATCAAGTTCAGCGTTGAGTGTGTGATGCAAGCTGCGTACATAGATAGTTGTTGATCCTGTCGGTATAGCAAATGCTCTATTAAAAAAATGTTGCACAATAAGTTTTATTTCTCGGGCGCTTGAGACATTTCCGAGATCTTCAAGCGTATTTTTAAAATCATGCACAAAGTTAAACTTGTATGAATTATGTTCATGGACATGGCTGTGAATATTTAAAAAACGTAACCCTACAATTTTTTGAATGCAGTAATAGAGTGCGAGGGTGAGAAATATTCCTGAAACACTAACTGCGGCAAGATTGTTTGCAAGGCTGCCAATTATAAAACTAAATGGATAGACCTGACAAAGGTTTGCAATTAAATGAGGTGCTAATAAAAACTGAATGACAACTTTTAATTGATGATGCAAAATTCTTGGGATAAGCGCTTTTTGTAATGAATGAATGGCAACAATAACGGTGAGTGGCATGAGAACAAGAAGTGCAAAAATCGATTGATATTCGCGCATAGTGTTTTCAAATGAGGTTGTTGCAAGTGAATGTGCTGAAAAAGGTTGATAGAGAAAATAAAAGAAAAATAGGGCACTAATGGGTATAAAAATATATTGATACCACATGATGCGGGATTGTTTTTGAGTAAAATTTTCAATAAATAAGGAAAGTGCTTGATAGGTTACGATATTAGCAGCCCAGCCAATACGTACAAAAAGAAGTATGGCTTCTGAGTTTATTACAAAGACTTTTCCTGTAAGTGATGCTACCCATGCAAAATCTTCCAATGCGGATGTGAGCAAAACGATGATGAGATAGTACCAAACAACAGGAACTCGTTTTGTTTTTATAATGCGTAAAATAAAAAAATAAAAAAGAACAACCTTGAATAAACAAGCAGTTGATTGTACTGCAAGAAGAAAAGAATGATTACTTATGATGTTGTTGAATGCTTGTAAGAAGTTTAACAACATCATACTTTTTCCTGTTGTACTAGAAGTAACAAAAATTTAGATCTAAAAATAAAAATATTCAAAAAACCTGTTGTCATTGGCGCTTTCTTACCTTATACTGAACGGCGTTTTAGTTTTAAAATATATATAATTTAGGAGTCACAAAGATGTTGTCAAAATTTGTATCTTACGTAACAAAACTTTCGTTTATCGTAGCGTTACTCATTATACAACCGCCTGTTTAATTTCAAAAACTCGGAGAAACAAAATGATCTCAAAATTGATGTCTTCTTTATTTTTATTTGTTATTGCAATCGTTCTTGTACAACCTCCTTTTTAATAAAGTAGTTGCGCATTTATGTACTCTAACATAACCTTTATTTGATGACAAATACCTCTAGAGGGGTTTTATCGAGATTATAGATCGGTTTATCTATGCTAAAAAAGTTCCAAAAGTAATCGAGAGATTGCAAAAAGTTACAAGGGCATGTCGAACCGATCTTTATTTTTAGAGTTCAAAAGTAGGGGAGTAATCTTGTTCTTGTTCAGGAAAGTTGCTTTTTAAGCTCGAGACTAGAGATACTGAGATTGTTTTCTGAAGAAGTAGAAAAAAAGAATAAAAAAAAGCACCCGCGAAAAACGGGTGCTTTTTCTTTAGCTAACCGTAGGCATAGAAACTGGTTTAACAGTTACCTTACGTTTTGGAGCTGCTTTACGTTTTGGAGCTGCTGCTTTACGCTTTGCCGCTACTTTACGCTTTGGAGCTGCTTTCTTTGCGGCTACTTTACGTTTTGGAGCTGCTGCTTTACGCTTTGCTGCTACTTTACGTTTTGGAGCTGCTTTCTTTGCTGCTACTTTACGTTTTGGAGCTGCTTTCTTTGCTGCTACTTTACGTTTTGGAGCTGCTTTCTTTGCTGCTACTTTACGCTTTGGAGCTACTTTACGTTTAGCCGCCTTCTTTTTGATTGCCATCCTACTCTCCCGTTTTTTTGGTTTTACTTTCTTCTGTCTGTCGCAGATGAATTCACTATTGAGCCTACAGATTTAAATGTTAAAAAGTCAATTGTTTTTTAAACAAATAATTTGAAATTATTTAAGTGAGATGTAAAGCTTTCTTTGTAAAACTATTCGGAATAGCGATTTTTAAGCTCCTAGGAAAGGGATTGTGCACGTGTAAGAAGTTGTTCTTTTGTCAGTCCTTGTTCTTGTTTTCCATCATGATGTCTGAGTGTTGCGGTTCCTTCAGAAGCTTCTTTTTTACCTATCACAAGCATCCAAGGAGTTTTTGCAAGCTGAGCAGTTTTGATTTGTGCCGAAAGAGCATCAGATGAGTTATCTAATTCTGCTCTGAGATTATGTTTTAGAAGGAAAGTAAGAAGTTCTTGGGCATAGGGTTTTTGCTCATCGGACACCGTTAATAAGCGTATTTGTACTGGTGAAAGCCAGAACGGAAGATGTCCTTTATAATGTTCAAGGACTACTCCAAAAAATCTTTCAAGCGATCCGTAAACAGCTTGATGAAGAATGACTGGCCGCTTTAAAGTGCCATCAGGAGCTACATAATTGAGGTCAAAATTTTCTGCAGCAAAAAAATCAATTTGGATTGTGCCACATTGCCATTCACGATTCATTGAATCTTTCATTTTAATTTCGATCTTTGGACCGTAAAATGCCCCTTCTCCTTCTTGTATGGTATACGGAATTCCTGCTGTGGTAAGGCCAGAAATAAGCCCGTTAGTAGCCTTTTCCCAAGCTTCATCGCTACCCATTGAGTTTTCAGGTCTTGTTGAAACTCCAACTCTGAGATTTTCGAAACCAAATTTTTTCATGACCTCCATAACCATAGAAAGAAAGGTAAGAATTTCTTTTTCTATTTGATCAGGAGTGCAATAAATATGGGTATCGTCAATGGTAAATGCACGAACTCTAAAAAGGCCGTGAAGCACTCCAGAAAGCTCATGACGATGTACACGGCCAAACTCATTTAAGCGTAATGGAAGTTCTCGGTATGATCGCGGGCGGTCACTGTAAATTAAAATTGAACCGGGACAATTCATCGGTTTTATAGCGAATGATTTTTCGTCAATAATCGAAAAATACATTTTATCTTGATAAAACTTGTAGTGGCCAGAACGGCGCCAGAGCTCATCAGAGAGCATGAACGGGGTTTCTATTTCTTGGTGATTGGTTCTTTTTAAGAGTGAGCGCATGTATTGAATAAGCAAATTAATAACGAGCTTTCCTTTAGGATGAAAGAACGGAAAACCTGGACCTTCATCATGGAAAGAAAAGTAATCAAGCTGTTTTCCAAGCTTGCGGTGATCGTACATCTGCGCATCAAGAATTCGTTGTTCGTGTTCTTCCATTTCTTTTTGGCTTAAAAAAGCGGTTCCGGTGATTCGTTGTAAGGCGGTACCTGCACGGTCAGCGCGCCAGTAAGAACCTGAAATGTTAAGAAGTTTAAAGTGTTTGATGTCACCAGTTGAAGCAACGTGACCACCTCTACACAAGTCATGGAAGTCTCCTTGGCTTGCAAGTCCAACCATGTCTCCCTGTAATGCATCAATCATTTCAAGCTTGAATGGATTGTTTTTATACATTGTACGAGCTTCAGCTTTGGTAATTTCTTTATGAGTAAGGGGAAGATTGCGAGCTGAAATTTCTCGCATTCTTTGTTCAATAACCGGAAGATCTTCATCTCTGAAGTTACGAACAGGCAGAGAGTCATAAAAAAACCCTTCTTCTGTTGCAGGTCCGATTGTTAGTTGCGTGTCAGGGAATAATTCCATAGTGGCGTGAGCAAGCAGATGAGCAGTTGAGTGACGTAGGATCTGTAGTTCTTCTGCGTGGGTAAGGTGCCCTTTTTCATGTGCATTCATGAGTTCCTCTTATGAATAAAAAGCCAGGTAAATTTTTTATGTACTATACCATACCTTCTTTAAAAAGACAGGGGAGATTCTTAGCCAGAAGCTTATTATTCAGGACATAAGCCTAGGTTTGATTGTATGTACGAGATTGCTCATGATACGCTTTGCAATGGTATTTTTTAATCCTTAATCAGGGCGGGGAAAGAATGTCAGTGCCGAACGAATTAAAACAAAAAATGTATGTATTGGACACAAATGTCCTTTTGCATGATCCACGCTCATTGTTTAGTTTTCATGGAGCATTGGTCGGTATTCCGATCATGGTTCTTGAAGAACTTGAAAAATTTAAACGAGAAACTTCTGGAAGGGGGAAGAATGCTCGTGAGTCAGTTAGGTATCTTGATCAGTTACGCGAAAAAGGAAATTTGAGTAATGGTGTCGCTATGGATGGTGGAGGGATGTTGCGTGTGTTATTTACACCAGAACATGCTCTTCCCAATTTTCCTCTTGATACTTCAATTATGGATAATAAAATTCTACTAACTGCCGCAGCTTGCCAAGACAAATATGATGTGCGCTTTATTTCTAAAGATTTAAATGCACGTGTTAAATCGGACGTAATTGGTCTTCCTGCTGAGGATTACCTAAAAGGATATGTTCCGGAAGATGCATTTTATAAGGGATGGATCAAAGTTGCGGTGCCTTCTATTCAGCTCAAGCAAGAAATTCCAGATCTGCTTAAAGAAATGGTAAAGGCAGCAAATCCCTTTATTCTTAACGAATACATTCTTGTTGAAAGTCAGCATAATCCCTTTAATTATCGAGTGTTTAGGTACGTTGGAGGACCACGTCAGTTTATCGCAGTTAACCCTCCCAAACTTACCTGGCCAATTGAAGCACGCAATCCTCAACAGCTCATGGCCCTTGATGCATTGTTAGATCCTTCATTGGATTTTGTAACGCTTCTTGGACCTGCAGGAACGGGTAAAACATTTATTGCGCTACTTGCAGGGTTGTACCAAGTACTTATGGGTGAAGCATATACGAAACTTCTTGTTTCTCGTCCGGTTATTCCATTAGGTCCAGATATTGGGTATTTGCCTGGTGACGTACAAGAAAAACTTCATACTTGGATGCAGCCGATTTTTGATAACTTGGAAGTTATTATTCAGTCGATTAATAAATCACGCCAATCACAACATCATGAAGATGAGCAGGAAGAAGTAGGTGAGCATACAAATAGAGATGGCAATGATCGTAGAGATCACAGAGATGGTGGCGATCGTAGAGACCATAGAGATGGTGGCGGTCATGGAAATGATAATGATCATGGCAATAGTTATAAAAAAAATAAAAAGCATCGCGGTAAAGAAAAGAAATCGTTTTACGGAACGGTGAATGATCTTATTAATCATGACAAGTTAAGTCTTGAAGCTATTACGTATATGCGTGGTCGTTCAATTCCTTACCAATTTATTTTGTTTGATGAAGTGCAGAATTTAAGTCCACATGAAGTTAAAACACTCATCAGTCGAGTAGGGCAAGGGAGCAAGATTGTATTTTGTGGTGATCCTTCACAAATCGATTCTCCGTATCTTGATTTCAGCAGTAACGGACTAGTGATTGCCAGTGATAAATTCAAAGGGCAGTCATTATTTGCAACAGTGTATCTTGAAACAAGTGAGCGTAGTGTACTAAGCAGCTTGGCAAGTGAGCTTTTGTAATTTCTTTAAGTGAGCGACAGGGCGAACATTGCTACGCAGTTTTTGCCCTGTGCTCATAAAAATTCTGGAAACATTTCCTACATTTTTCTTAAAATCATCTAACTGCTTTCCTGCAATTTGGTGGTTCTGTTTAATCGCTTTGAGAGAATCTTTCTCTCCTGCTGGGTGGGAGATAATACCAATAAGTGGCGTACTTGTTGTTATTGTATCAAGGGTAGCCCAGAGATCATGATGTTTTGAGTATGACTGCTTAATGAAGTTACAATACTCAAAAATATGTTGTCCCAAATAAGCAAGAGGCTGTTTGAGCTCTTTTTCTTCAAAAATATTTTGTAGCGAACGTTGATTACCATTTAAAAGCAATCGGATGTTATACAGATTGGTATGCTTATCAATAAATGATTGTGGATAACTTGTTATGGGCGATGGTGGGAAAAGAGCTGTGTTACTGAGATACGAGTGTTCCGTATAGAATGAGTACAGGGTTCCTACTTTAGAAAGATTCGGATAAAAATCTTTATTTGCTTTTTCTGCATGAGTAGGAAGAGGTGTGCCTATTTCTACCACAACAGAAAGAGAAAGAGTTTTTTCATCTAAAGGGAGGTTGGTTGCATAATTAACCAAGAGGCCACTTCGACCTTCAGTTACAACCAGGTAATAACAGGTGTGCGTTTTTTTGTTTTTTTGGTGAAGCCGTACTAAAGCTTGATTAAATGCAGAAGCTTCATCCACGATATTTTTTTTTGAACCTGTATCGGTCCATCCATACTGTAGAACATAGGTGGGAGGAGTGTTGGCTTCAGGGATGCCAGATTTGATAAAGTCTTTAGGAATAATTGGCCCATTATATTCTTTGGTTACTTTTACAAACTGCTCGTAAAGTCCTTTTTTATGTATGTTTTCTGGTTTTTCTTTTGTTTTGGCACTAACTATTTTAGGTATTGGCGCAGAAACTAAAATATAAAAAAAACAGTCAGCTTTTTCTTGGTATGAAAGATCAGTTTTTTCTGGCAGTTTCTGGGAATAAAGAACAGTAAATTGAGGTGGAATTGATGATTGGGAAGCTTTTGCGTGTAATGCACACAAAAGGCTTGCAAGATAGATCAGCTTTTTCATGACGACTCCTTCTTTTGGTGACGCCCATAAAGACGTCTAGAAGGTTCAGCCTGACAGATTGCTGTTTAAAATGTAAAGGGGTTACAGGAAAGTATGCGTTTAAAAATGAGTAGTAAAGCTTGGCAAAAAGGCTTTTTTTCTAATTGCTCGCATGCAAACTGTGAACAGGTTGGAACGAAATAACAGAGTGCAGGCCCCAATAAAAGTGGGCGAATAATTTTGATGCACCAGATAAAAAATGAAGCAATCATGCTCATTTGATAACGGAATGGATAAGGCGACGAAGTTCGTCAAAGGGAACAAGAAGACATTCTTTACCTAATAATAGTACGCAATCATAAGGATAAAGGTATAATTTCCCCTCACGATAGATCGCTCTCACTCTGCGCCGTAAAAGATTACGCTCAGGAGAGTTGCCAACCCTGCGTGGCGTGACGATAAGAACTCGTCCCAATGGATTGATTGTAGGAGCCTTTAAAATACGAAGACCGGGCAGTTTTACTTTTGCTCGTGCACTCTTAAAAAGTGTTGCCACTTCTGTGCGTGTAAACGATGAAAGTTTTTTGCCCGGTTTCATAACTTATTCTTAGTCTGCGCGAACAGCTAAACGTGAGCGCCCTTTGGCTCTTCTACGCTTAATGATCTTTCTTCCCAAACGGGTAGACATACGTTTTCTAAAGCCGTGTTTTCTATTTCTTTTTTTCTTGCTTTTTCTAAAAAAGGTAACGGACATTCCGACCCCCTCCAATGCTAAAATTCACTTAGGATTGTACTAGTGTAAAGGTAAAACGATGTTTTTTCAAGTTACAACAGACCTTCTTTTTCAAGGTAGGATTGCGCATCTAGTGCTGCCATACACCCAGACCCTGCTGAAACGATCGCTTGTTTATAGCGATAGTCAGCCACATCCCCTGCAACAAACACTCCAGGAACTGAGGCATTTGTCTTATTTTTAAGCACAATATAACCGTATTTATCCAGCTCTAATTGTCCTTGAAAAGGAGAAGTGTTAGGTTTTTGTCCAATAGCCAAGAACACGACATTTGTCGGCAACTCAGAGACTTTGTTCGTTTCTTGATGGGTAATGGTAACTTTTTTGACTGCAGTACCATCTCCTTCGATAGCGGTAACGGTGCTTAAGTAAATAACCTTAATAAAAGGTTTTTCAAGCACGCGCTGCTGCATAATCGGGGAGGCGGTAAACTTTGACTGAATGTGGACGATTGTAATTTTTTGTGTGTATCTGCTCATGAACAATGCTTGTTCCATGGCAGTATCTCCACCACCAACGATGACAACTTCTTTGTCTGGGTAAAATGCTCCATCGCATATAGCGCAGGTGCTTAAACCTTTTCCCCAATAATCACTTTCCCCTTTGCAATGCAAAATATTGGGAGAGGCTCCTGTTGCGATAATGACAGAATGGGTAAAAAAGTGACGATTTTTGGTGGTTGTAATTTTAAAAGGACGTTCGGAAAAATTAACCGAGGCGACTGACCCTGCTATAAAGGTTGCTCCAAAATGCTCAGCATGATCTCGCTTGAGCATCATAAGTTCTGGACCAGTGATACTTTTGTTTCCAGGCCAGTTTTCGACAAGGGTGGTATTCATAAGTTGTCCACCAGGCTTATCACCTTCGATAATAAGCGGCTTGATGAAAGCACGAGAAGCGTATACAGCGGCAGTAAGACCAGCAGGTCCTGAGCCTATGATGATAAGGTTATGAATAGTTTGCGTGTCTGATGTCATGATCCTGTTTTTGGTTTAGTAAGGTGTAAAATTGCATGATTGAGCGTTTTTTCTTTCAGGCAGCACTGCGCTAGGAGTGATGCTGAAATCGGCATTTCACGACCTGAAAACTTTGTTGTTGGCGGCTCAAAATAAATAAACTCACTGGTGCGAGGTCTACACATCAAATTGAGGTAGCCTTTTATATCCTGATTGCTTACCGTTATTTTTTCAAGAAAGGCGAGCTGTTGAATGAGCGCACTTTCCTTGAGCTGTTTTTCAGCAAGAATAGTTATCTTCTCTCTGAAATCTGTTTGCATCTTGTATACATGATAATCAGGCTGCCCATGAACCATTTCAAGTATAGCTTTTTCTTGTCGCAAAACAAGATGGGGAGGGATTGTAATGACATGTTTTGAAAGAAGAATTTTGAGTGTTTCTTCAGAAGTTGCTCGACGTTGAGATATGTCGTTTCGATAAGAAAAAACTTCTATACATTTTTGATGAAGATCTTTTACGCTTTTGAGCTTAAAGTGGCGCTTAAAATGTTCAATGCAAAAATAAGCATGAGAAAGGTAATCAACAATTTCAATTGAAAAAAGATAATTTGTATCAAGGTGGGTACTAAAATGTTCCTGGAACCCTGGATGATCGGTGACAAAAGTTTCTCCAACTTTCTTTCCTACAAAAAGCGTCTGGAAAGGATTATCAGCCTCCTCTCTTCCAATTTTGAGCCATAGTTGTTCTTTAAAGTTTCCAAGAAGAGGTTTTTTGTGTTTATCAAGAAGGCATACATGAAAATTAACCCAATCACCGACATTGATAATGTTAGATTTCATTTTTTTGGATGCTTCTTGTTCTTCTTTAAGAAAGTTTTCGACTTGGCGATCAAGGTCTTTGTAGTTTTTGCGTTTAGGAGCTTTGAAGGGGAGTCGTTTCCATCCACTCAGGGAAATTGGTTTTGCAAGAGTGAGTGAAAAACTAAAGGCAGCATTTTGTTTGGAAGCGACCAAGATATTGGTAAGTCGAGGCTCTCCTGCAAATAAAATTTTCTCTTCTTGAAGTTTTTTGTAAAGCAAATCTATGACGAAGTATTTGAAAAAAAACTCTTTGACGTGCTCAAGAAGATGGAGTTGAAAGTTTTGCTCGATATATGAAATAGGCGCTTGCCCTCGAGAGAATCCATAGATGTGAGATTTTTGTTTTTGCTGGTCAGATGCTTCTTGGTACAGCTTGTCAACGTACTCATGAGGTACCGTTATGGTAACATAACCAAATTGCTGACTACTTTGCTTGAGTGAAAAAGATAAAGGAGACAATGTTTCTACCGTTTCCATAGACTACTCCCTTTTTAGAGTGGTGCGGGAAGAGGGACTTGAACCCCCACTTCGTAAGAAACTGGATCCTAAGTCCAGCGCGTCTACCAATTCCGCCATTCCCGCTAATCTTTTTATGGTGGGCCGTGCTGGAATCGAACCAGCAACCTGCAGATTAAGAGTCTGTTGCTCTACCAATTGAGCTAACGGCCCGTCTTAAAGGCATCCCACAAATATCTCTCTAGTGTACCAAACGATCTGATAAAGTAAACGAGAGAATATGAGTAAGTTATGCTTTGAGACTTACTTCTTTTTTCGCACTAAGATCTTCAACAAATTTAATCGATTTGTCAGTATGTTTTTGTAACAATTCGCTCAAACGTTTTGCAAAATCTTCAGAAACATCACCGTCTTTTTCAGTGTCTCTCACAAAGTTATGAAAGTGCTTACGTACGTTACGGATAGCAACGCGAGCTTCTTCTAGTTTTCTATAAAGAAGCTTGATTAGTTCTTCACGTCGAGTTGCGCTCATGTCTTGTAAAACAATGCGGATGATGTGTCCGTCTTGTTGTGGAGTAACTCCAAGGTCAGATTCTTTAAGTGCGCGTTCGATATCGATAAGAACACCTTGATCCCATGGTTGGATAATGATCATGCGCGGCTCTGGAGAGGTTACTGTTGCAAGATTTTTAAGAGCAAGTTCAGTGGTGCCGCCGTAACAAGAAACCTTGATGTCTTCAACCATTGAAGGATGAGCTCGGCCTGTTCTGATAGCTACAAGTTCATGCTCAAAGTGTTTAATACATTTAACCATTTCCAGGTCAATTGCATCTTCAAACGGTTTCGTTTGGCCTTCAACTAATACTAATTCTACCATGTTTGTATCCTAGGTTTTTTAAGCGCCAATTTCATAGCGAACAAATCTTCTAATTTTGATGCTTTCGCCCATTTTGCCAACGAGTTCTTGTAGAACTTGTTCAACAGTAAGTTTGTCGTTTTTAACAAACTTTTGTTGAAGGAGGCAGTTTTCTGCGTACAATTTTTGAACTTTGCCTTCAAGAATTTTTTCGATGAATTCTTCTTTTTTGCCTTCGTTCTTTAAGAGTTCGCGAGCAATTTCAATTTCTTTTTCAAGCCATTTTGGATCAACTTCATCTGGAGTAAGGCATAAAGGTTTGATTGCAGCAATATGCATGCACACATCATGAGCGAACTTTTTTAATTCTTCATTACGTGCTACAAAATCGGTTTCGCAATTGATTTCGATAAGTACACCAAGTGTTGCGCCTGGGTGGATATAAGCATGAATCAAGCCTTGGGATGTTGCATTGCCACCACGTTTAAGAGCAACAGCAGCCCCTTTTTTGCGTAATACATCAATTGCTTTTTCGATGTTGCCTTCAGCTTCTTCTAAAGCTTTTTTGCAGTCCATCATACCCATGCTAGTGATTTCACGTAATTTTTGAATGTCTTCTAGGCTTACCTTGGCCATGCTTGCTCCCAGTATTAAGTAATTAAAATTTTCTATTTAGAGATGTTCTTTAGTGTGCCAAAATCGATCTCTTTGCGCAAATAGCTACATTTTTTCTGGTCGACTGATTCCAATAAGCTTCAGGCAACGGTCAAATGTATCTCGAACCAGAAGAATAAGAAGGAGTCGTCCTCTGCTTTGTTTCACTGATTCAGGCTCAAGTACACGATTATGGTGGTAGTAGTTATGGAAAATGTTGGCCAAATCAAGCAAGTAATAGGTGAGTAAATGTACTTGGTAATTCCCACCGATATCAATCAGTAATTCACGCAATGACGCTATTTTTTTAAGAAGCAAAAACTCTTCTGAGCTTAATCCTTCAACATCTTCTTGATTAATCTCTAACAGCTCAGGGTGTTCCTTTGTGCGTTCAAGAATTGCTTGAGTACGTACAAACGCATACTGAAGGTAGTAGACAGGATTTTCATCGGTCTTTTTAAGTGCAAGGTCGATATCAAATTCAAGATGCGCATCCGCTTTTCTATTAAGGTAGAAGAAGCGTGCAACGTCGGTACCAACTTCATCAATCACATCTTTGAGTCCGATGATTCTGCCAGCTCGTTTTGACATGCGCAGTTGTTGGCCATCTTCTTTTAACGAAACTAACTGATACAAAATACAATCAAGTTTAACGTCAGTAAGTCCGAGTGCTTGTCGAATCCCTTCAAGGCGGCGCGGATAACTATGATGATCTTGCCCGAGTACGAGTATGAGTCTGTTAAAGCCGCGTTGTGCTTTATTTAAAAGGTAGGCAGCATCAGCAGCAACGTAGGTGTAACTACCATCTGCTTTTTTAAGAACACGGTCTTTATCATCACCAAAGGTGGTTGACCTAAACCATAAAGCGCCGTCTTGTTCGTAGGTGTTTCCTGAAGTTGCAAGTTGTTCAAGAGCTTCTTTGATCGCAGTACTATGTAACGTTTTTTCTGAAAACCAAACATCGAAAGTAATACCATAAGCGGCGAGTGTTTTTTCAAGAAGGGCAAGCATCTGCTTGTGTCCGTATTCAATAAAAAAGCTATCAGAGTTGGTAAGAACTGCTTCTCCGTATTCTTTGATTATTGCTTGTGCAAGCTCGACCAGATATTCGCCTTTGTATGATTCTTCAGGAAGTTCGACCGCTTGTCCGCACGCTTGCTGGCAGCGTACTTTAAGCGACATACCAAGTTTTTGCATTTGAGAACCGGCATCGTTAACGTAATGTTCTTTGGTAATTTTGAAGTTTAAAAAACGCATGATATTACCAAGCACATCACCGATAATGCCACCACGGCCGTGACCAAGGTGGAGTGGTCCTGTTGGGTTGGCGCTGACAAATTCTAAATTCCAAATACCGTGTGGTTCTTCTAGCTGGAAGTAGCTGTCTTTATTAACAAACAGATCTTGAGCAAGTTCTTTAAAAGCTTCTTGAGTAAAATAAAAGTTAAGAAATCCAGGTCCAGCAACTTCTATTTTTTGTAAAGCAGGGTGGGTAAAACCTGTTGCAATTGTTTGTGCGAGTGTCCGTGGATTACTAGAAAGTGGCTTAGCCAGAATCATGGCAGCATTTGAAACCATATCTCCGAACTGTTGCTTGTCAGGATCGCAATTAAGCGAAAATTCGATATGCGGGAGTGTTTCTAAAGAAAAAGTTTTTGATACGTATAAAAAAAACTGATGTTTAAGATCGTGTATGAGTGACATACGGGATACCTTTAAAAAGTGATAAAATAATTTTTTATTATAGTGGAATTTCGTTTGAAAGGCGATCCGCTTTAAAATCTTGCTTTGCGCATGGAGTTCAGGCGAGGACCTTAAATATGGGTTTTGCGCATGATATTAGAAAAAAATATTTGGAAAATAAAAATCAATGTCATACCCAGAGAACGGTAGTCGCAGCAGAGTGCGTAGCGCTCTGACCAGAGTGTGCGCTTCACGCGCAGTGCCAAAGGGGAGCTTGTCCCCCCCTTTGGAAACCAGACAAAAATGGTTCCCTTTTATTCCTGGGTCGGCCCCAAACCTCGAAGATCACGCCATAGCCTTTGGCGACGGTCTTCGTGGGCTCCTGATAAAGATTGTTATTTATTCATTTTTTACATTTAATTTTTCTAGAAAAAATACCGTGTCATTCCCAGAAAGCGAAGTGAACGGTAAGGGAATCTTTGAATAAGTAGCAGTCCGTGTCATTGCGAGCTTGCGCGGCAATCCCTACGGCACTTTTTTTTGAAAAATAACACAGCATGGACACCAGAAATTTCTTTTAAAAAATACTAAAGTCCTTTTATTCCAGGCATTATTAATCTTTTGATGTAGGCCAGGGAGGGATTGCCGCGCAAGCTCGCAATGACATTGATTTTTATTGATCTATTAATTTTCTAATAAGTTTGCAACAAAAAAGGTGCTTTAATTACGAAGCGCCTTTTGCAAAATTTACGTGGCCGCCAGGCTTAGTTGCCAGAAATAGACCAGTTCATGTGGGCTAAATCTGCTGAATGTTGAGCTAAACTCAATTAACCTGCGTTAGCAAAAGTTTTTTAGCTCCTTTAAAGAATCTTCAAAGTGAGCAATAGCACCTTGCCTATTAGGTAGGGATATTACTTTTAATAGGGCTAGTTTTGCTTCTGCTTCTTTAATGATCTGCTCTTTTTTTCTAACTGCTGCATATGTAGTTTTTGTAGCTTGTTCAAGCTCTATTTCATGCGTTGTCATAAGTTCTTGTTCTTCTCTATTGCAGCTTCGATGACGTAACTCACAAGAGCATGCGGTTCCAAGGGCTGACACAATTGCAATTATTGCATAGGTAGGAACATCTTCTAAAGTCTCGGTAATGATAGTGGCAGTTCCAGCAATGACGGCTATACCCATACCAAGTTTTTCATAATTATTGAGGCTTCTTTTTTCTGCAATTTCTTTAAGAGCATTGTGGTAAGTGATTTCTGCGTCTCTTTCTTTTTGGAGGTGAGTGTTTTTTATTTCGATTTCTTCACACAGATTAACAAGTTCGCTCATAAGTCTAGTGATAGTTTGTTCTGCCTGTACGGCTTCTTTTGCTTTTCTAGTAACCTCTTCTTGTTGCTTGTAAAGGTTTGGCTCTTCTTGGGTGGGTTGCGGTACTGGAATAGGCTGTGCTGTGGGTTTTTTGGCCACCGGTTTTTGGTGTTTTTCAGCTTCTTGTTCTAATGCTGTTTTTCTATAGCTACGACCATTCCACTTAGGCATGTTATCGAGATCGTCATCGAATGGCCCACTATTTTCTGTAACAAAAGCATTGATGGTTAGCGCTGTTGAAAGTAACAATAAGAGTGAGATTTTTTTGTAGTTTTTCATGAGAGTTCCTTTTTGTAGAGGTGGTAATTGTCTTTGATTACAATAGGGCAGCACATTACTCTTTTTCAAAGTGGCTGTCTAGGCTATTTTGCATATTTTCTTGTCTAGTCGATCAAGGCTTATGGTAATGAAGTGGCGTTTTTGCATTAACAAAAAAGATGAAAGCCGTATACTTGTAAAAACAAAGTTAAAGGTTATCGCTGACAGAGAAAGATTTTTATGAAAGTAGCAGTTCTGGTTTCAGGAGGAGTTGATAGTGCCGTTGCCCTCGCGTTATTGCAGGAGCAGGGGTACGATGTTACTCCGTTTTATCTTAAAATTTGGCTGGAAGATGAGCTTTCGTTTCTTGGGGAATGCCCGTGGGAAGAAGACCTTTCTCATGCTCATGCAGTGTGCCAACAGTTAGGGCTTGAGCTTCAGATAGTATCATTACAACAGGCCTACAAAGAGCTGATTATTAGTTACACGATTGACGAAATTAAAGCTGGTAGAACTCCAAATCCAGATATGCTCTGTAATACATTTATTAAATTTGGTGCATTTTTGGAAAATCATGGCCAAGGGTTTGATAAGATAGCAACGGGACATTATGCAGGGATTATTAAATCCGATGGCGCCTATTTTTTAAAACTCACTCCCGACCCCATTAAAGATCAAACTTATTTTTTAGCACGTCTTTCGCAAGAGCAGTTATCGCGCGTCCTTTTTCCTCTTGCTGATTTGAACAAAGAACAAGTTCGTATGCATGCACAGCGTTTTGATTTGCCTAATAAAGATCGAAAAGACAGTCAGGGATTGTGTTTTTTAGGAAAAATTAAGTTCCGTGATTTTGTAAAAGCTCAGGTTGGAGTGCAAGAAGGTGCTTTGATTGAATATGAAACGGGCAAGGTTCTTGGCAAGCATGAAGGGTTTTGGTTTTATACAACCGGCCAACGTCAGGGATTAGGGCTTGCAGGTGGGCCGTGGTATGTGGTTGCAAAAGATCCGATAAAAAATACGGTGACTATTTCAAAAGAATATCATGGCAAAGATAAACAGCGGAATGCGTTTTTGATGGATATCATTCAAGGAAAGGTTTGTGACTATGTTGGTAAACCTATTCAAGTAAAGTTGCGCCATGGTGCTCAATTGTATGATGCAACCATTAAACCTGCAGAAGGTTCTCGGTTACTTGTTACTATTTCTGAACGGGATCAGGGGATTGCGCCGGGGCAGTTTGCCGTATTTTATGATGGCCTTGTATGTGTTGGTTCCGGGATGATTGTCAAAGCGTTGTAGTTAAAATTTTTTAAATTAAGAGGACTTTATCTTGTTACGTCTAGGTTCCCATACCGTTCACTTCGTCTGGTCAGTGCTGTGCACTGCTGCGACTTTGTTTTCTGGGAATGACAATAAAAGGAAGGTATTTTAATGTTAAAACCTTGTTCGAAAATTAATGAGTAAATAAAAAATT
>CANNBR010000007.1 GCA_947502805.1 bacterium | reverse complement strand
TAGAAGTTTCCCAGAGTTGTTCTGGGTTCATTTCTCCGAGACCTTTATAGCGTTGCATGTGCATGTACGGTTTGCTGATTGCGTGAATCATGCTAACTAAGTTCAAGGTGCCTGTTCCTGATAGTGAACGATTTTTTTCTTTCACTTCAAGTTTCCATTCCTGTTCTGCATCCATTAATCCTTCTATTGTTTTTAAAACAAGAGCGGTTTCTTCTGAAGAAAAGAAGGTTAGAGGAGCTTCCCATGACTTATTAAGCATTTCGAATTTGATCCAGTCTGAAGGAGCTGTTTCATCTTCTTTGCGTGCATTTTCTCGAGTAAGAGCAACATTGTAGCTCTTAAAAAAGAGAGGTAGTTTTTCAAGAAGTTCTTCAACAGAAGTGGTTCCATTAATACCATGTTCTTTCATGAACAGGAGTAAGCGGTGACCTTGGTTGTCGGTAAGCTTAAAATGAATACAGAGTTTTTCAAGTTCGTTTTCATACTGAGTGAGAGTTGCTAAAAAGCCTGCCCATGCAAGGTCGGTCATTGGGTGACCTGCCATTGTGCAGAGAAGTTGTTCGCGTGCCCAATCAAATAAAAATTCTCTAAATGCGCGTTCATCTTTAAGATATTGTTCTTTTTTACCAATTTTTGCTTTGTACAAAGGTGGTTGTGCGATATAGAGATAGCCTTTTTCGATAATTGGCTTCATGTATCTAAAAAAGAACGTTAAAAGAAGAATACGAATATGTGATCCATCAACGTCAGCATCTGTCATCAAAATGATTTTGTGATAGCGAGTTTTTGTAACATCAAATTCGTCACCAATACCAGCACCAATAGAAGCAATAAGAGCTTTTATTTCATCATTTGAAAGAATTTTATCAAGGCGTGCTTTTTCAACATTTAAGATTTTACCCTTTAAAGGCAAAATTGCTTGAACAAAACGATCACGGCCTTGTTTAGCAGATCCACCAGCAGAATCACCTTCTACGATAAAAAGTTCGGTCTCAGCAGGATTTTCGTTACTGCAATCAGCAAGCTTTCCTGGAAGAATGGTGTTTTCAAGTTCTGTTTTTCTACGCGTTAAATCGCGTGCTTTTTTGGCAGCTTCACGAGCACGTTGTGCAAGTTCAGCTTTGTGAATAATTTTTTTAACAATTGCAGGATTTTCTTCAAAGAAAATATCAAGGTGAGCAAAGGTCCAGGTTTCAACAATCCCTTTTACTTCACTGTTTCCCAATTTTCCTTTTGTTTGTCCTTCAAATTGTGGTTCAGGGACCTTGATGTTAATAACCGCAACTAACCCTTCACGAACATCTTCAGAAGAAAGATTGTTTCCTTTCAAAAGACCAAGTGCTTGTCCGCGTTTGTTACAAATTTTGGTAAGTGCACCTTTAAAACCGGCAACGTGTGTACCACCATCAATGGTGTTGATATTATTAACGAAAGAATAGAGCTGTTCTGCGTATCCTTCGTTGTATTGCATCGCAATTTCAAGTACATATTGTTCATCTTCGTGGCTGAAATAAATAACTTCAGGGAAGATAGGATTCTTTTTTTCGTTAATATATTCGATTAAAGAAACGATTCCACCTTCAAAGAAGAATGAATGGTCTTTATTGGTGAATTCATCAACGATTGAAATACGGAGGCCTTTATTTAAGAAGGCAAGTTCACGTAAACGAGAAGAAAGTGTATCAAATGAAAATTCAGTGGTATCGGTAAAAATAGAGGAATCAGGAACAAAGCGTATCAGCGTACCATTTGGCTTGGTTGTATCACCAAGTAATGCTAAAGGAGCAAGTGGCTTACCTTTTGAATAATGTTGACCGTACTGTTTTCCATTTTTACAAATTTCAACATAAAGTTTGATAGAAAGGGCGTTTACAACAGAAACACCAACTCCGTGAAGTCCACCAGAAAATCGGTAAGAATCTTTATCGAATTTTCCACCAGCATGTAATTTGGTAAGTACAACTTCGGTAGCAGAAATTTTTTCAGTTGGATGGATATCGGTAGGAATACCTCGTCCATTATCTTCAACAGAACAAGAGCCATCAGAATGCAAAATAACTTTAATGATGTTGCAATGGCCGGCAAGTGCTTCGTCAACAGAGTTATCAACTACTTCGTATACTAAATGATGCAGACCTTGAGGGCCTGTGGATCCGATGTACATGGCAGGACGTTTTCGTACTGCTTCAAGTCCTTCCATTACACGAATAGATTGGGCACCGTATTCATTTTTTTTGTCTGCTTCGTTAGTCATAGTGATCTGACCTCTCCGTCTATGAGATTAAAATGTTGACTGAAACTACTTGGTTTAAAGGCTAAAACAGATTATTCTCAAGTAGTATAACGTAAGAACCGATAGTTTGCCAGGCGAGTTACCATTAGGAAAATGGATGAAATCATAACGGGTATTGCTTTTTCTTGTGTCTTAAAAAAGTGAGTTTCTATTGAAGAGCCGATTGTCTGATGAAGAATATATGCAAAAGGCGTTGGAGTATGCGCAAAAAGCAGCTGATGAGGGAGAAGTTCCCATTGGCGCACTTGTTGTAGATCTGGCAGGGGATATTATTGGGGTTGGGTATAATCAAGTTGAGCAAAAACATACTCAGACTGCCCATGCGGAGATGCAGGCATTGCGTGAAGCTGCTCAAAATAAGGGTGATTGGCGTCTTGAAAACTGTTTTTTGTATGTTACACTTGAGCCCTGCACAATGTGTAATGGTGCTGCGCGGCTTAGCAGACTAGAAGCAATTATCTTCGGTGCGCAATCAAATCTTTTTGGATGCCACCTTGACAGGGATTCCTTTGTTCCATTATACACCAATGATACTCCTTTTTTTAAAGGGGGGGTTTGTGAAAAAGAATGTGTTGATATCTTAAAAACGTTCTTTAAAAAAAGAAGGGAACAACGTGAGCGATCAAAAAGAACTTGAAAAAATAAAGGTAGTTTTGTTAGCGCGAAAAAAAGAGCTTGAAGAGGCTATTACTCAACTTCAATCTGAAGGTGGTGCAAAAATAGATCAAGTGCAAGATCAGGCTGATCAAGCGCTTTCTTCTGCTTTTGAGACACTTAAGAGCTCGCTTCATAATAATGAATATGAAGAATATAAGATGATTGAAAAAGCCATTGAGATGATAGATGCAGGTACTTATGGTAGGTGTATTGACTGTCAGCAGTTAATTTCAGAAAAACGTTTGCTATCGTATCCAAATGCTACTCGTTGCCTTCCATGCCAAGAAAAAGCAGAAGAAGAAAGAGAAAAAAATTCGATGCAATCGTATTTTTAAGGGTATTTCTTTTGACTCATTGTAAGTAAGGCGGTACTCTGATCGTGCTTAAGTCAGTTTTGCCGGTGTAGCTCAGTGGTAGAGCAATTGATTCGTAATCAGTAGGCCATCGGTTCAAATCTGATCACCGGCTCCATTCATTTCAGAAAGAATGAACAGCAGGCCGGTTGGATTCGAGGCCTGAAGTAGTCTTGAAAAAGATGAATGTTTCGTAACGACAAGCTTAATAATAGAATAGTGAAAATGGCTCCAGTGTGCTCAATTGACAAGATTTATCGACATGATAGACTCACTGAAGCATAAATCGTACAGTAAAATAAATTTTGCAAGGCGGTATAAGGTCTCATGGTTAAGCCTGAAGAAAAAAAAGAAAAAGGGGCGAAAAAAGCTCCTGTCCGTATAATCGGTGTTGTAGGTCGTCGTAAATCAGCTGTTGCTCGTGTGTGGCTTCGTCGCGGTGAAGGTGGAGTTGCTATCAATAAAGCTCGCTGCGCTGATTATTTCACCAGTGATGAAACTCGTACCAACGCTGTTCAATCTTTGGTAGTGTGCGATGCAATTACCAAATATGACATTGTTGCAAATGTTCATGGCGGCGGTAAGTGCGCTCAGTCTGATGCAGTAAGGCTAGGAATAGCTCGCGCATTGGTAGCAGATAACGAAGATTTTCGTGTCATTCTTAGAGAGCATGGTTTTTTAACTGTTGACGCTCGCAATAAAGAACGTAAAAAGCCTGGTCAAAAAGGCGCTCGTCGTAAGTTCCAATTCGTAAAACGTTAATAGTTTCGTTTTTGTAAAAAAGGGCTGATGAGTATGTGTAGCGTTGTCGGGTATGTAGGACATCGCCAAAGTTGTTCCCTCATTTTAGACGGTCTGTCTCGTTTAGAATACCGGGGGTATGATTCATCAGGGTTTGCGTGTATCGACACTCAGACTCGCCACCTTGGCTGTACAAAAGCGGTTGGAAGACTTTCCAACCTTGTGCAGTTATTGCAAAAAGAACCGATAAACGGAAATGTGGGGATCGGCCATACTCGCTGGTCCACTCATGGAATTCCTTCAGAACGAAATGCACATCCGCATTTTGATTGTCACAAAAAGATGGCCGTTGTTCATAACGGTATCATTGAAAACTACCAAATTTTAAAAGCGGCTCTCCAAGGCGAGGGTCATCTGTTTTCTTCTGATACTGATACCGAAGTTATTGTTCATGTTTTTGAACAGGAATATGCCCAAACTGAATCTGCTAAAGAGGCTGTGCTACGTACAGTTGAGCAGTTGCAAGGCGCGTATGCCTGTGTGCTGATTCTTGAAGATCAGCCAGATAAGCTTATTGGTATTAGGAAAAGTTCGCCGCTTTGTGTAGGGCGTGGTAAAAACGAAATGTTTATCGCGTCAGATGTTCTTGCATTTTCCGGACAAGTTGAAGAAGTTGCTTTTTTCCCTCAAGAAACATTCGCCTTTGTTGCTGCTGATGCAGTTGAAGCGTATGATTTTTTAGGTAACCCAGTTTCTCTTTTTTTTGAAAAACTTGATGCTCTTTGGATTACAGCTGAAAAAGAGGGGCATGAACATTTTATGCTCAAAGAAATTTATGAACAAAAAAGTGCTATCTATAAAACGGTTGCCTCGTGTTCATCTTTGGGAGCTTCTCTTTGGGAAAAATCTGGTATTTCATCTGATGCTATGAAGGCTATTAAAAGAATAAAAATTATTGGATGCGGTACTTCCTGGCATGCAGGTCGCATTGCGGAATTCTTTTTTGAAGAAACAACCGGGATTTCTACTACGGCAGCTCTTGCTTCTGAGTTTCGTTATCGAACGTTTTTTCCTGAATCTGACACATTGTATATTGCTATCTCTCAATCAGGAGAAACAGCAGATACCCTTGAGGTTGTTAGAATGTTGCGTCAGCACGGTCAAACTGTGCTTGCTTTGACTAACGTTGCTTCAAGCACCCTTGTTCGTGAATGTGGTGGATTCTTGTTAACACAAGCAGGTCCTGAAATGGCAGTTGCTTCCACTAAAGCATTCACTACGCAAATTGCAGCGCTCTACTGGTTGTCGCAACGCATTGCATATGAGCGGGGTAAGATAACCCAAGAAGCTTTTGAGCATGCGCAAGATGCCTTATTAGTTGCTGGTGAATTCTTAGAAAATGGGATCGATAGTTATAAACATCAGATTTTTGAAAAGCTCGCTTCTTTTTATGCGAACTTCGAAACTTTCATTTTTTTAGGGCGCCATATCAGTTATCCATTTGCTCTTGAGGCTGCATTAAAACTTAAAGAAATCGCGTATGTGTTTTCCCAAGCGTATCCTGCTGGTGAACTAAAACATGGCCCCTTGGCTTTGGTTGATGATCAGACTCCTGTCTGTATTTTCTCTCATCCAGATCCAGCTATCTATCAAAAAATTCTTTCCAATGCCCAAGAAGTTGCATCCCGTAAAGGGCGCATTCTTTCATTCTCATTTGAGGGGCAAAAAGAACTCCAAACACTTTCTGAACATTCGTTCATTTTCCCCACTATTCATCCACACCTTTCGGTTATTGCTATGACCGGTGTGATGCAAATTCTTATGTACGCGATTGCTAAAGCTCGTGGATGCGAAATCGATCGCCCTCGAAATTTAGCGAAATCTGTAACTGTTGAATAGTTTATGAGTAAAATAGCAATCTTTGTTGATGAATCTACCGCTGCAATACTTGTTGCATTGGCTCAGAAATAAAATAAGTCGATAGAGAGTCTGACACAGGAACTTATTTTTTCCACTCCGTCATGCCCAGCGATACGGTAGTCGCGGCAAAATACATAGTATTTTGTTAGACGGAGTGAGCGTCGGGTACCCATGAGAAATGAAAAAAATCCTATTTTTTGCTTGTTATGAGGACTTTGTCTTGTTACGCCCTGGGTCCCCGACGTTCAGTCGGCAACCACTGCACTACGTGCCTGGTAGCCTTCTATCTCTGGGGATGACGATGATTTTTATTTGTTTATTAATTTTAACCTTTAAGCTTATTTCAAAATCCATGTCTCCATAATAAAATTAATTTCTATTAGGCTATTGACGGGGGGGTCGTGACTGCTAGGGTGAGTAGTAAGAGATGGGCAGGGTGCTTGTCTAAATGATAGAAGAAGGAGCGTTATATGAAAAATTTTTTAAATGTTATGAGCTTGATCTGTGTTTTGGGAATAACAACAGTAAAGGCAATTGGGCCTGAAGAGGAGCTATTTCGCGCGGTGTTGATAAATCCGTTTTCAAAGGCAGATGCTATACTTGTTACGGCTATGCATGCCCATGGATATAAAGAATGGAATATGGATGATATAAGAAAAAATCCATCTCGCTATTTAACAGCAGAACAATTAAAGGTTTATAATGCTGCAATGGTGTCGGCAAAAGCAGAGGCAAAAAGATTAGCGGCACAGGATCAAAAAAGTTACGATTTTTGGACTCATTATGATGTTGAGAATTTAAGAAAGACATTGATGAGTATAGATCCATTAGGTTATACTCCGAAGATTAATAAAATTTTAGCTGAGCTTATTAAAGCGGTTGAATATGAATGTGAAGCAGTGAAGGCGGTTCGATAAAATCACCTAACGTAGAGTAAAGTATTAAAAGCCATTGGTTAGCGCCGGTGGCTTTTTTAGTGCGCAATTTTAGGCTTGAAAGAGCCCAGTTTTAGACAGCCGGTTGCTTTAGTGATGTAAAAGTGTTACGGTATATTTTATAGGTCATCGAACCATAAATAATTAAAGAGGAGGTTGAAATGCCTACTAAAAATCCAAGAATTAATATCACGGTTGAAGAAGCTACCATTGCGATGCTTACCAAATTGGCTCAAAAAGAGAATAAATCGGTAGCTAGTTTGACCAAAGAGCTTATTTTTGAAGCTATCGAACGCAGGGAAGATATGGCGTTGTCAGCTATTGCTGAGCATCGAGATAGTCTTAAGTCAAAAAAAGTGAAGCACGAAGATGCTTGGAAATAAAATGTACTCTGTGTCTTATCTTGAGTCTGTCATAAAAATTGATATTCCCCAGTTGCCAAAAAAAATGGGAAGTATGATTAAAACAGCTATCGAAGAACGGCTTATGGTTGATCCTATCGGATTTGGTAAGCCATTAAGATACAGTTTAAAGGGACATAGAAGATTGCGCGTTGGCGATTATCGAGTTGTCTATCGCATTGAAAAAAAGACCGTTGTAATTATAGCGATAAAGCATCGAAAAGATGTTTATGAGTGATGACGTATGTTACTAGATTTAACTTCAGACAATTTCCTGCATGGAGGATTTTTTTCAACCAAGATGAAGATAAAAACGAAGAATAAACTATAGGCAACCGCTGACGATAACCACTGTTTCTGACATTTTCTCATGGGGAATTTTCTACCATTCTATAAAGAACCATTAAAGATTAAAGTATGCCTCTAAAAGCTTATTTTGTCAAAAGGACCCTGATTTTAAGTTTAAATAAGAGGGCCTGGTTAGATGCCAAGGCCCTTAATTAGTAAGATTATTTTTACTGTTTAAATAATTAATCCTTGAGTTCTTTAAGCATTAATTTTTGGCCAATCATGTAGTTTGATTTTAAAAAGCTGAGTTGTTCAGAATGAAGAATCATTTTTGGATTAGCTTTTTTACCAACGTTCAAGAGGTCAATTAAAGTAACCGTATTTTGCAGTGCAAAATCTTGAGCAAGAAGATCCTTACGTTTTTCTTTCCAAGGGAGCTCTTCCTCTTTCTTTGATTTTTTTGATTTTTTATCATCGATTGAACCATGTGGTTTGATATGTTTTTTGAGCACGCTTTCTCTGCCAAATTGATCACGCATCCAACGGGCTGTATCGCTTGGTGGGGTGTAGTTTTCTATAACAAAATCAGGAGTGATCCCTTTACCTTGGACGCATGTATCAAAAGGTAGGTAATACAAAGAGGTGGTCATTTTGAGTGCGCATTCACCGCTTAAAGGAATCACTTCTTGTACCGACCCTTTTCCGAATGTTTCGGTTCCAACAATAAACACATGTAAATTGTCTTTTGGTTTCGATTTTTGCGCATAAAGCTGAAGTGAGCCTGAAAGTATTTCTGCTGACGAGGCAGTGTAGTTATTTACCAAAAAGAAGATAGGCATTCCTTCCTTGCGCGGGAGAGGTTTTCGTGTGGTTTTCCATGATTCAATAACTTTGTTATCACGATTTTTTGTTGTGGCAACGACTGATCCTTTTGGAAGAAAGAGGCCTGCTATATCAAGAGCTGCATCAAAAAGCCCTCCAGTATTATTACGCAAATCGATGATAATTCCTTTACATTCTTTTTTATGCGCATCTTCAAGAAGTGCTTGCACATGTTTGATCGATTTTTCACTAAAGACCGAGAGTAAGAAATAGTAAATGTCATGTTGTTCGATATAAAAGGAAGCTGAAATTTCATCCTTAATGATGTCTCGTATTACAGTGAATTCAAGTGGTTCAGCATGGTTTGTGCGCATTACTTTGATGATAACCTTGGTATGTTTTTCCCCTTTAAGATTTATCATAACTTCATCGAGCTTCATGCCTTTTACTACTGCTTCATTTATTTGAATGATTTTATCGCCCCCTTTAAGCCCTGCTTTTTCTGCTGGGCCATTGGGGACAAGTTCAATAACTGGGACAAATTCTTCTTCGGGATCTTTGTCTCCCGGGAGTAAAATCCCTATGCCAAAAAACTGGCCACTCATTTTTTCGGTGAGCGATTTACACTCATCGGAACCTAAAAAACTTGAATGAGGGTCTTGATTTGCAAGAGCTTGAAATGCTTTTTCCATTCCTTCTTTTATTTCTTTTGCAGTAAGTTTTTTATAATAATGGGCATTGGATCCATACATTAAAGAAAAGACTTCATTGAGTGTTTGGGATAATTCGACCAGTTGTTGTTCTGCAGGTGAGAGGTTTGATTGTATAACTCGGCCATTGATAAAAAAAGTGAGTAAAAACAGAGGGGCTAAAACGTAAAATTTCATGATTTGTATCCTTATAATCTAGGCAAAAAAACTGTTTTTAAACTTACCTTGTTATGAAGACGCCTGTGAAGAATTTAAAATAATGATTAATAAAATCGGTCATTGCCATCCGCTTTCGCATAAAGCTTCAGCGCGATCTTCGAGGCTATGCCGGACTGCGGGGTGAAACCCCTTGAAGGAAAAAAAATGGTGATGAGTAAGAAAATAATATTACGTGTGTTTCTTGCAGGGGAAATCATTTTTTTTGTGATTATGTATGTGGTGAGTCCTGAAGGATTAACTGCAGTACAAAACAAAAAATTAGAAAATAAACAATTAGCGTCTCGAGTTGAGACGCTAACGGAAGAAATAAAAAAACTTGAAGATGAAATTAAGAGATGGGAAACTAACCCTTTTTATCGAGAAAAAGTTGCTCGTGAGCAGTTGCAAATGGCTCGGCCCACTGATGAAGTCTATTACGTTAGTTGATTATCGGCGCTGTAACAAATCTAAAAAGAGTGCGTTATTCGATTCGATAGTCTTCTCATCTAACCCATAAGACATCACCTTGCTCGGTTCAAATACGGTAAGCCCATCGTGTTTTACTTTGTTGAACCCTCTGGTTTCTAATGCTTTATTTATGTTGATAGAGTGCATTAGTCCAGCATACGTAATGAAATTGTTATGAGCTTTGGTGGCAGTAAGGAGGCGCATGAGTATTTCAGCATCTTCTAAGGTCGTGTTTAGTGAGGTGAAACTGAGGCCGTTTATAAGGTTAAAGCATTCTTTTACTTCTGCTTCTACAGGGAGGAGAGCTTTTTGTCTTTCATTTACTATTTCAATAAATGTTGCACCATCAAGAGTGGAAAAATGTTTTTGAGTAAGGCTTTCAGCTTTTGTGAGATCTACTTTTTTAAGATGTTTGAGTAGAGCGAGGAATCGATTTGTTTGTGCAATGGGAACAGAAAAAAGAGTAGTTATATCAGTATTGTTTTCTTTATCTATAAAGTCTTCTAGCTGTGTTACAAATGCCGTAAGGTGTGTGTTTATTTTTTCAAGATTGTCAACATTAAAACATTTGAAAGAGCGTGGGTTGAGTAATAATTCTTTAGATGGAGCTACTTCTTCAGCTGCTAATCTTGAAAATACCGAACGCCATGTTTCATTTGCGACTAAATCTGCCATTATGTTGAGCATGGTGAAAGACCCCATGAAAGCAAGAAATTCAGGTTGTGTTCTTACTGCAGTAAGGTTTAGTTCACTTGGCCAGGGGTGAACTGAGAACTTATTTGTTCCCTAATTTTTAGATACGTTCTAAATTAAAAAAGTATCATCTTAAAAAAACAGTTATAAAAGGATTTATTCATGTCTAATAAATACACTCTTCCACCACTTCCCTATGCTTATGGAGCGCTTGAACCCTATATCGAAGCACAAATTATGGAGCTTCATCATGGCAAACATCAACAAGCGTATGTTGATGGTCTTAATGCGGCATTAGATAAGCATCCGCAGTATTTTGAAAAGCCCTTGATTGAGCTATTGCAACATATTGAACATCTTCCTATGGATATTCAAGCGGCAGTGCGTAATCATGGTGGTGGTGTCCATAATCATACATTTTTTTGGCACTTGATGAGCATTAAAGGTGGTGGTGAACCAGTTGGGAAGTCGGCAGAAGCAATCAATGATGTGTTTGGAAGTTTTGAAATTTTTAAAGATAAGCTTACAACTTCTGCAAAAAATAGATTTGGCAGTGGATGGGTCTGGCTTTCGTTAGATGCTGGCGGAACATTGGTTATTTCTTCAACCGCTAATCAAGATACACCGCTTTCTGGTGGGCTTTTTCCTGTACTAGGTCTTGATGTGTGGGAACATGCTTATTACCTACAATATTTTAATCGTAGAACCGATTATATTTCCGCCTGGTGGAATATTGTTAATTGGGAGCAAGTTGAAGAAAATTACGTTACTCTGATTGGTTAAAATCGCATAATGTTGGTATGTTGAGCTGATTAAAATAGGCGCTAGGCTGATTAGAAGGGTATATGTTATGACTAAAGAAAAAGAACACGTAGGGTCTCATGAGCAGGTTCATTCCACTGAGCATCATGCATCACAAGAACATCTGATTCGTGTAGAAAAAGTAAAAAAATTACGTGAACTTGGTATTGAACCGTGGCCAGAAAGTAAGCCGGTAACATCAACGACTAAAGATGTGGTTGATCAATTTCAAGATGATCAAGAAAAAGAACATACGATTGCTGGTCGTATCATTGCTTTACGCGGACATGGAAAGAGCATCTTTGGTAAATTACAAGACCGTGAAGGTTCTGTACAAGTTTACTTTAAAAAAGATGTTCTTGGTGATGCTGCTTTTGATCTTCTAGAAAAATATACGGATGTTGGCGATCTTTTGTGGGTTCGTGGTGTTTCATTTAAAACTAAAACAGGTGAAATTACGTTACGAGTTGAAGAATGTACTCTTCTTGCAAAATGTCTGCATCCACTGCCAGAAAAATTTCATGGACTTGCCGATATCGAAACCAAGTATCGCCAACGTTACCTTGATTTGATCACTGATCAAGAAAGCAGAAATCGTTTTATTTCTCGCTCAAAAATTATTAGTAGTATTCGTCATTTCTTGGAAAGTCATGGGTTCATGGAAGTTGAAACTCCAATGCTTCATCCTATTCCAGGTGGTGCTGCTGCTCGTCCTTTTGTTACCCATCACAATGCACTTAATTCAGAATTCTTTTTACGTATTGCGCCTGAACTGTATTTAAAACGTCTTGTTGTTGGTGGTTTTGAACGGGTGTATGAAATTAATCGTAACTTCAGAAATGAAGGGGTCTCAACACGCCATAACCCTGAATTTACCATGCTTGAATTTTATCTTGCCCATCATGATTACAACTACATTATGGATTTTGTGGAACAGTTACTGAAAAAGCTTGCTCTGCAAGTACGTGGCACTACGCAACTTACCTTTCATGGTCATGCGCTTGATTTTTCAAAACCATTTTTACACTTGAGTGTTAAAGATGCTGTTCTTAAATATGGAAATTTAAAAGAATCTGATATTGCTTCAGATACGATTGATGCGCAACTAAAAAAACAGGGCGTTACTTTAAAAGTTAAAGAAACTTCCTATGCACAAAAACTATTTCTTTTGTTTGAAGAAGTAGCCGAAAAACATCTTATTCAGCCGACCTTTATTATTGATTATCCTGTTGAAATTTCTCCTCTTGCAAAAAGTGATCCTAATAAGCCAGGTTTTGTTGCCCGTTTTGAACTGTTTATTGGTGGTATTGAATTTGCTAATGCTTTTAACGAGTTGAATGATCCATTTGATCAGGAAGAGCGTTTTAAGGAACAAGCAGCTACTCATAAAGCGGGGGATGATGAAGCGCATCGTTATGATGCTGAATACGTTCAATCATTGCAGTATGGTCTTTTCCCAACTGTTGGGTGTGGTATTGGTATTGATCGTTTGGTCATGTTGATGACTGATGCTCCTTCCATTAAAGATGTTATTTTGTTTCCTACTCTGAAAAGGAAAGAGGCATAGCCTTAAACTCTAGACGCTCATCTTTCTAAGGCATTACAATAACCAATTATTGTTTTTATAAAAAAAGGAGAGAGATGAAGAGATCGTATAGCTTATTGGTTCTGTTGATATTGCCTGTAATAAGTAGGGCGGATATAAAGGATAATCTTAGTTATCTTTCATCATATGCATCTACTGCTTTGTTTCCTACTTCATATTTTTTGGATCTTAATACATCTGCTGATGCATTGCGTAGTTCGCTGAAAGGTATGAAGTGGGCAGGGTCATGGCTTCCTGGCCAAGGATCTTACAGTGATTTACAAAATAGTTATTTGTATCCTCCTAAAGGCTTAGTTTCTGACTCTGTACTTAAACAATTAATGCACTTTAATGATGTTACTGTAGCTACCGCTGAAGTTCCTGCATTTATTTCTAATCATCCTTTGCGAATGGATGCAGACTTAGGGGAAAAAGAACAGGACTTTATTAAACAGAGATTGCGGGCTGCTGCTAAAACGTTTCAGAAATCAAATACACAAACAGTATCTATTGCTCCCGATACTAATCTTATAAAAAACCCCCACCCGTATGGGTATGCTCTTGATACAGGGCTACAAGAAGGAATTGATGCTCCTCGTATTGCAGTGTGTTGTAGTGGCGGAGGCTTTAGAGCAATGATAGCGACCTTAGGTTTTTGGCAGGGGATGAGTGATACTGGCATGGTAGATTCTGTTTTATATAGTGCAAATTTATCAGGATCAACGTGGTGCACTATTCCTTGGTGTATTGGTGCTTCGCTTGAAAACCTTTTAGCGACCTATCAAAAATATGCAAAAGTAGGAGTTGGATCTCAAACTTTTGCTGATTTAAAAAAATATATAGCTCCTTCAATAAAAACTGAACAAATTAAAGATAAATTTATGAGTGCTTTTTTATGGGAACAGCCATTAAGTTCTGTGCGTGGCTTGTATGGTCCGCTTATTGGGCAAATGACGTTGGCAGCATGGGATGATCCTCAGTTGCGTAGCACGCATGATACAAAAATGCCCTATCAATCTTCTCAGTATCTTTATTTTTGGCAGGCGATGGACTTTATAAAAGATGGAACTAATCGTCCATTTCCTATTGCAACTTCATTGATTCCTTACAAGGGAAATTTTAATGAGGTTTCTACAAAAATCGCAGCAAGACAAAAATCAAGCAATGGCATTTGGATGGAATTTAATCCTGAATCAGTAGGCTTTGAATATTTTGATGCCAAGAAAAATTTGACTGGTGTATTTATCCCAACATTTTCTTTGGGAAGAATATTTAATGCTCAGCACCAAGAACCTTCTCGTTGGTACAGAATTTTCACTAATAAGAAATTATTGGGATATGCAAGTGATCCTGCTCCTGCGCATACGTTAGATTATTGGGAAGGGACTTGGGGATCAGCATTTACTGTTTCGCCAGCAGATATTTATAGAATATTTTTTAATCAAGTTCCTCCAACGGATGATAAAGGTACAGATAAATTAAAAAGTAGTAGTGCAATTTCAGACAGAATTATGGGTCTTCTTGGAGGATTAGTAACAAAAGGAGCAGGTACCGTAAGCAATTTGAAAGATGTTAGATTGTTTCCTGCTGTTTTTAATAATTTTGCACCATTCGCTGATTCTCCTATTCAAGCAGCTACTTTTACGGCTGTTGATGCTGGTATCGATTTCAATCTTCCTTTTCCTCCGTTACTTCGTCAGTCTCGCGCAGTAGATCTTATTATTGTGGGTGATTGGTCAGCTCCTAGTCCAAAAGATCCTGCAAAAGAATTACGCTTAGCTGAAAATTGGGCGCAAGTTCGCGGTGTGCCATTTCCTAAAATTATAGAATCAGCTTTTTATAAAGACCTTTATGATAGGCCTATGACATTGTTCAATGAATATAAAGACGGACAAACTGGTCCCGCTATTTTGTATATTCCACTTAATAATAATCAGTTTAATAGTCCTGATTTTAACGTTGATACTTGTTTAGCTAATGCCTGTTCAACATTTAATTTTGATTACTTCAAAAATGGTATTGATTCTGTGAAAGATCTTTCAGATGAAACCTATCGTACCGTATGGGGTGTGTATCCACAAATCAGAGAAGTGGTGCAAAATTTGGTTATTGCTAAAAACAATAAAAAACCTTTTGTGATGACCATGAAAGATGTCAGCACGTTGGAAGTTTTAACTGCTTAAAATACGCGTGCGGAGTAATTATGAAAGGGGTGCTTTGTTCACCCCTTTTTAAAATCTGAACATTAGAATTTTCAATAACTTAATTTTCTGTTGCACTTCCCGTGCGGTGCCAAAGCGGAGAGAGATCTGCATTTTCTATTGCGCTCTGCGCGCGGCATGTTTGCGCAAGAATCTTTATTCTTACACTATCTTAATTTTCTATTGCGCTCTGCGCGCGGCACCAAACGGGATACTTGCCTATCCCTTCTCTTGTCCTCCGTAGCTTTATGCGTAGGGGGATGGATTCTAGGGCACAAACCTGCGGTTCGATCGCTGGTCGGCCCCAAACCACCACCTTCGATGCTTTTATCGGGGGCTTGGGTTCTCTAACCACGCCCCTTGGGCGATGGTCTTCGTGGGCTCCTAATAAGGAAAAATTCCACACTAGACCTTTTCGGGTCAACCGAAGCCGATAGGCGAGTGTTAGAGCCGCAGGTCGTTAGCTTTAAAACTGCAGGTTTTTGCACGGGTTTTTAGGGTGTGTACAAGCACATCCTAAATGCCTGCCCGCATAGGGCAACAGAAAGCTAAGATATTGAAAGAATAAAGGTTCTTGCGCAAACATGCCTACCCGTACAGGGCACACCTACATCTTGAGCTAAATAATAAGAAAAAAGGTCAAATTTAAAGAGTGTCCGCTTTCGGAATAATCGAATGTTCTTGTGCCGGATGATGATCCGGTTTTGCCAAAATTCCTTTGTATGTCATATAGATACTAATACCAAAAATAGCAGCTCGTAATGGAGCAATTAACCAGTATTTTTTAACCCAATCCTTCCAAGGCAGAGTAGATCCAATTTCATTTTCTTTAAGAAAAATAGGAAGCTCTTCAATAAGAAGATCAAGCAGGTTAAGAATATCTTCTAAGGGCATATCATGCAGTTGGTCTAAGTGGAAAAGTCCTTTTCCTTCGATAAAAAATTCTTTAGAGCGAGTTTCTACAAGATAGGTTGTGGTGCTGTGAATAAGATGGGTAATAAAACGTGCAAATTCACTGCAAAGTTCTTCATTCTGAATGTATTTATAGCGGCTTATTCCATTCCATAAGGAAAAAACTGGTTTAAATGATTGTGTTTTATAAATTTTATGAATCATTCCTTTAATGGGTTCTTTGGTGCTGTTTAGATAGTGCAAGCAGGGGTCGCTCCCTGTTGTTGTATGTACGCAATCAAGGTATAAAAGATTATTTTCATAGAGAGAATGGACTTTTGCCAGAATAGGTTCAAGCCGCTTTATAACATAAAAACGTGAGATGACTTTATTGATACCAATAGAGGGCTTAAAGTCATTAATGAGGTCTGATGGTTCTCTTAAAAGTGATGGTAAGTAAAGTGAGTTTTTTGTAGATAAAAATGTTTGGAGCACTTGAGCAGAGTGATGCGTTAAAGTTGTGTGTGAAATTGTTTGAGAAAGAACAAAAATTTCTTTTGTAAAATCGTTAATGAGTTGTTGATCGCAGACATCTTTATAGGCAATAAAATCTTCCCACACCATAGCAAGAGGTTTGAGTAAGAGATTTGTTTTGGTAAAGAATAATTGGTCCATTCGGTTGTGCGCCGTAAGTTTTAAAAGAGTTTTTACGACGTCTTCAAGTCTTTTAATATAGTAATAGCGATGAAAAACTAAATTGGTAAATGCATCAGGAGAGACTGCATATTGATCTTCAATAAGTGCGCTAATAGAGGAGATATTTTGTGGGATTCTTTTTTTTAAAGGAGGATTTTCACCATATTTTTCATTAATGGTATCGATAACGTATAAAAGTTCTTCAAGTGAAAGTTCGCGTAGTTCTGCGATTGTTTTTGTGGTGTGAATGGCAGCTTTATTTTCAAAGATGAGATCTTTATAGGTGATGCAAAGAAGTAGTAAGAATTCTTTTATAAAAAGGGGGCTTTTTATAAAGTCAAAACTTTGGAATTGTCCAATGAGTTGTATGAGAGGGTCAAGCCGTTTTTCTTGTAGGAGGAGGTCAAAGTATCCAGTAATTACTTGATCATTAAAAATGATGTCTTCTTTTTTAAAACCGAGATATTCAATTCCCTGAGTGAAGAGAGAAGCGTTTTTTTGGTGAAAAGAAGTGAATGATGAAAAGGTGGTTTCAAGTCGTTTATTTAAATAATAGCGGAGTGCAAAACTTGCACAAAATTCGTTAATACAAAAATTTTGACAAATGAGTGGGGTATTTAATGGAATTGAAGGTGATTTTAAAAAATAAAAAAGTGAGCATTTTTCCATTGCTTCAAAAACTTCTTCAATGTGGTCTAAAGAGTCGAGATCTTCGGGTGAAATATAAGGAATTGTTGCTGGAAGTTTATTAGTAAGTGTGGAAAGAAGTGATTGATAGGTAATAAGGAAAATTTTTGAAAAATCCAAAAGAATAGATTTTTCTTCCGAATTAATACCATAACGGAACTGTTTTATGTTTTCCCACATCAGGAATAACGGAGAAAGGGAATGTGTTTTGGTTATCTGGGCAAATACGTTTTTAATTTTTTCACTTTTTAAGATCGATTTTTCTGAAAAAAAAGAAATGACATTCTGCGCGCATTCTCGCTCTGTTTTTTTTGATTGAGTAATTGTTTTTTTTATAAAAATAAGCGCGGGTTCAAGGTGCTGGGTTATGTAAAAGAGATGTAGAATAGTACGAGAAGCGGGAGTAAGAGCAAGAGCTTGATTGTTACTTTCTGTTGCAAGTGAAGCAATGAGAGAAGTTTGCATTTGTTGTTCGGTCTGAAGAGAAGTTGCATTACACAATAAAAGATTAAAAATAACGGCACAACTAAGAAGTAACGTAGACAGATTGCGCATGATAAGCTCCTTTGAGAATATTTTTCAAATACTGTTTACATATAGGCAAATGGTTCTTTTTTGTGCAAGTATATCGGGATAAAGTATGCTATTTGACCGTATTTTATACAGGTGTTACTCTGGCAAAACATTGATACATGGGGGTAAAAGGAAATGGGTATGACAAAAAAAGTAGTCTTAGTTGTTGCCAGTAAAGGTTATCAACAAGAAGAATATAACGAAACGCACAAAGTTCTGCTTAAAGCTGGTGTTAATGTGACAACGGCAAGTGATAAACTTGGTCTAGCAGTTGCTCATGATGGCTCAATGGTACAGGTTGATGTTGCTCTTGATGCACTACAGCCGTCTCAATATGATGGCATTTTTCTGATTGGTGGGCGTGGAGCGGTAAAAAATAAATATTTAGATACTCCGGTAATGTATCGAATTCTTAATGAAGCCTTTGCGTTAGGAAAAGCGTACGGCGCTATTTGTATTTCTCCTCGTATTCTTGCTCAAGCGCAAGTATTGCGTGGTAAAAAAGCAACCTGTTGGGATGATGATGGGGGCACGCAAGAAATTTTTGATGCCGGTAATGTTACGTTTTTTCATGAACCAGTGGTAGTGGATGGAAAAGTAGTTACCGCAAATGGTCCCTTAGCTGCTGCAGCATTTGGACATGCCATTCTAACAGTTCTGTGAGTTTTTATGCAGTCAATACAAGGTCTTAAATATCTTTGGAAAAAACCTGATCCAGCATTAGTTGCAAGAGGATCTGTCCTTGCTGTTGCAGCAAAATACAATATTGCAATACCTCTTGCTCAAACGTTGTTAGCTCGTGGTTATACAACTGATGATGCGATTACTAGTTATTTATTTAGTTCTCTGGAAAAAGATGTTGCGTCGCCTTCATTGTTAAAAGATGCAGAAAAAGCGGTTGCTCGTATTTTATATGCCATTGATCATCAGGAAAAAATTCTTATTTTTGGTGACTATGATGTTGATGGAATTACTTCATCATCACTTATGATGGCTTGCCTTCTTCCGCTTGGAGCTCAGGTTAATTTTTACCTTCCACATCGAGCAAAAGAAGGGTATGGCCTTTCGACAAAAGTGGTACATAGAGCAGCTGATAACGGGTACAAAGTTATTATTACGGTTGATAACGGAACGACTGCTTTTGAGCAAGCGCTTGCCGCTAAAGATCGCGGAATAGATCTTATTATTACCGATCACCATCGCCCGCATGACCATCTTCCTGAAGCATTTGCTCTTGTTAATCCGCATCAATCAGATTGCATGTATCCTTTTAAAGATTTTGCAGGAGTTGGAGTTTCTTTTAAAATTTTAGCATTGCTGTATGAAAAAAAGGGATTACCTCTTCCTGAAAAAGCATATGAACTATTGTTGCTTGGCACTATTGCTGACGTAGTTCCTTTGCTTGGTGAAAATCGTTTTTGGGTTCGTCATGGGTTACGATGGATTTATGAAAAAAATACGTTGTCTCTTTCTGTTTTAAAATCAAATGCAAAAATTACCAAGGCAAAACTTTCTGCAACTGATATTGGTTTTAGAATTACTCCTCAGATCAATGCGCTTGGTCGTTTAGAAGATGCGCGCCAGGGGGTTAAGTTTTTATTAGGTTCTGATCTTAAGGAAACAGAAGCGGTGGGTAAAATTTTGCTTGAACTTAATGAAGCCCGCAAATTGATTGAACGTTCTATTTTTGAAGATGTACAAGGTTGCATTGCCCAAGGAACGATTGATGTTTCAAAAGAGATGGTGTTGATGGCCGGAGGCAAAAACTGGGCGCCAGGGGTTATTGGCCTTGTTGCTTCGCGTATTGTTGGTGCCTATGGCAGGCCGGTTCTTTTATTTCATTTGACCGATAAAGGAAAAGCAAAAGGTTCATGCCGTTCAGTTGAAGGGTTGAATATGTTTGAAGCTTTGCAAGCCCATTCACATTTACTTGATCAATTTGGTGGACATGCAATGGCGGCTGGCCTTTCTCTTGATCAAGAAAAGTTGCCAGCACTTAAAGAGGGATTAGAAGCATATGTTGCTGCTCGACTAACGCCAGAAGATTTGAAACAAAAAATTAAGTGTGATGCAGAAATTACATTACCGGAAGTTAGTAAAAAATTAATTCAGGATATGGAGCTCTTTGAACCATTTGGTGCTCAAAATTCTCAACCTTTGTTCCATTTAAAAAATGTGACCCTTGCGCAACCTGCGCAGCTTTTAAAAGATGAGCATGTAAAATGTTTATTATTTTCTGAAGGGGTTATTAAGCCAGTCATTTTTTTTAACAGGCCAGATATCTATGAAGCGCTTCAGGCTCATGGAGATAGACCATTTGATGTGGCAGTACAAGTAACAGAAAATGAATGGCAAGGCCGTTCGAGTGTAGAACTTTTAGGGCTTGATATTGCGACTTTAAGCAAGAAAGAATACGTATGATTATTACGATTGATGGGCCAACAGCGAGTGGTAAATCAACAGTGGCGGCACTTATTGCAAAAAAACTAGGATTTTACCATTTGAATACCGGCTTTCTTTATCGTTCGCTTGCATATTTATTGGTAACCACTCGTGGTTATTCAGAAAGTACATTGGAAAATGTGAAGCAAGAAGATATTGCTGAATGCGTGCGCCCTGATTTTTTTTCATATACGTATGATGTACAAAAAGATGTTTGTGTTTCATATAGAGGAACAGAGATTACTCGATTTCTAAAAGATTCTTCCGTTGATCGCTATGTTGTCATTATTAGTCCGCAAAAGCTTGTTCGAGAAGCAATGGTTGAACAGCAAAGGGCTTTAGCAAAAAAATATAATTTAGTCATCGATGGTCGTGATGTGGGGTCTTTGGTATTCCCACAGGCAAATTTTAAATTTTACTTGACCGCTTCTTTACCCATTCGGGCAGCTCGTTGGCAAAAAGATCAACTGGCTCGTGGCAATCTTTTTACCTTAGAAGAAGCGCAAGAACTGATATCTGATCGTGATGTAAAAGACATGAGTAGGAAAATTTCTCCACTGGCAGTTGCTGAAGGTGGTATTGAGATTGATAATAGTCAGCTTACCCTTGATGGAACAGTACAGACGTTTTTGTCATATGTTATGACCCCCTGCTGTTAAGAAGGTGTTGGTATGCTGGTCGCAGCATATTCCTCTTTCTTTTTATCTTTTGTGCAAGACGCAGGTGTGCCCTCTGCAGACCAATGTCTGTGGAAGAATAAAAAAAGGAGGTCGATGGGGTTAAATAATAAGGGGAAAGCGAACTTCCCCCTTATGTTGTTTTAGTTACTTGATGATTTAGAGTAAAATTTCATCTGCTTCTTCAAGTTCTAGGTATGCATGCTTCGTAGATTTTTTTGTATCACACATTTTGCCCTTGTGTCTTTTTGGGCAGTTTCCGCATTTTTCCATTTTGCAAACTGCTTTCTTTTTACAGCAGTCATCTTTTTTCACAGATGTTTCTGGTTTTAGAGGAGCATCTTTTTTCTTTGTACATCCTGCTAGGGCAAAGAGGGCTGCAACTGAGAGAGCTGCAAGGGTCATTTTTTTCATACGAATCCTTTCTTGTTTTAAAACACAACTAATCTTAGTGGTATAAAATAAATGGAATACATTGCAAGTTATTTGATAATTTCAGGTTCTGCAGGTTCATTTATTGTATCTAAATCGCTATCTCTGGATTTACTTTTTGTAGGAAGTATTGTGTCATTTGGATTTTCTATATAATGAAATACTTTTTCTAATTCAGGTGCAGCATGAGTTTCTGTTTTTGGTTGATCTTTTTTTTCCTTGGTGCCGCAACCAGGTAGGGCTGTAAGTGCGAAAATGATGAAGGTGGTAAGTTGTTTCATAGGAATCCTTTTTTTTAACAAACTTTTCCAATCATATGAGTGAATATTGTTAAAAAGCAAGAAGGGCTTTACAATAACGATTTATTTAAAAATTATAGCGCGCTTCTAATGTTTCGTGAAAATCCTTTCTAAATCAGAGTTTCTAGGAAAAATATGGTCAAGTATGTCTTTGTTACGGGTGGAGTTATTAGTTCTGTTGGTAAGGGTGTTGTTGCAGCATCCTTGGGAAGAATTTTGCAAGAATATGGGATTCGTATTGGTATACAAAAGCTTGATCCTTACATAAATGTTGATCCTGGAACGATGTCTCCCTACCAGCATGGAGAGGTTTTTGTGACGAATGATGGAGCAGAAACAGATCTCGATCTTGGTCATTACGAACGTTTTTTAGGCATTAATTTACAGCGTTCATGCAGTGTGACCTCGGGTCAAATTTATGCACGTGTTATTGATCGTGAGCGTAAAGGTGAGTATTTAGGAAGAACGATTCAAGTTATTCCCCATATTACGCAAGAAATAAAATTAGCTATCAAGCATGCGGCAAAAACAATGGAATGTGATGTTCTGATTGTAGAAGTTGGTGGAACAGTGGGAGATGTTGAAGAAGGTCCGTTTCTTGAAGCATTGCGTGAAATGCGTTTTGATCTTGGGAAAGAAAATACCCTTTTTATTCATGTTACCTGGCTTCCCTATGTACAAGTGACCGAAGAATTAAAAACAAAGCCATCACAACATTCATTACGTGCATTGCGCTCGATTGGTATTGTTCCTGATGTGGTTATTGCGCGTGCTGATCATGAAATCAATCGTTCATTGTGTGAAAAGTTGGCGCATGCTGAAAGCATTCTCCCTTCAAATGTTCTTCCTCTTTCAACTGAAAAAATTGCCTACAAGGTTCCTTTAATTCTTGAAAAAGAAGGATTAGGAGCTTGTGTAATGAAGCAATTAGGTCTTTCTGAAAAAGGAAAATCTCCTGATTGGTCGACATGGCAAGAGCTTATTAATCGCATAGAGGCTCCAGTAGAAAAAACAGTAACAATCGCCTTGGTTGGTAAATATGTGGAACTGCACGATTCATACATTAGTGTTGTTGAGTCTTTAAATCATGCAGCTCGTTATGCTCGCACAAAGGTGATCATCAAATGGATCCATGCAGAACAAGTGACCGAAGAAACGGTTGAGGGATTTCTTGCTGACTGTGATGGAGTGGTTGTTCCTGGTGGATTTGGCGCACGAGCAGTAGAAGGAAAAATTTGTGCTGCACGTTGGGCTCGCATTAATAATAAGCCCTATCTTGGGTTGTGCTTGGGTATGCAAGTACTGTGCATAGAGTT
>CANNBR010000006.1 GCA_947502805.1 bacterium | reverse complement strand
CGGCGCACTTCATCAACTACCTGTTTTTTCATGATGCGAAAAATAGTACTGTTAATCTCGATTTTTTCATTTATAAGAAAGTGCATGCAGGTGAGGAAAAACTTCGACATTGTGCGCTTAAACCAACTAAACTTTTTATTTAAACGCTGCGCATAGACAACGTCATAACCTTCTTGAAGTTTATTGTAGAGAGTAATAATACTTTCAGGTTCATCTTGTAAGTCAGAATCCATAATAACGACATAGTCTCCAGTGGCATAATCAAGACCCGCACTAATGGCAATATGATGGCCAAAGTTTCTACTGAAAATAATGCTTTTTACCGTTGGATCAGTATCAGAAAGTTTTTTAAGCAACAAGGGAGATTGGTCTCTGCTGCCATCATCAACAAAAATAATTTCGTGCAAAAAATCTGAAAAGTCTTGTGATAATGCAGCAGTAAGCCGTTTATATAATTCAGGGATAGTATCTTGTTCATTATAAATAGGAAGAACAAGAGAGATTTTTTTCATCATAGAACATCAAATAGAGAATGTTTCTTTTCATAGTTAACAGAATAATTTTTATTTACTTCATTATCAAAAAACTCTTTATACCATTGATGAGTTTCTTTTAACCCTTGCTCTATTCCCCACTGAGCTTTCCACCCTAAAAGTTTTCGAGCTTTCTCACATGAAAGATATTGCTCAGGAATTTCACCAGAAATAACCCCTTGAATTTTCGGAGAGACCGGCCCCTTGCCCATAACTTTTGCTATCAATTGAACCATCTCAATAACGGTTAAAGGAGTTTCTTCACTTATATTAAAAACTTCTCCAAGTATTTTTTGATCATCCATTTTTTCAGCAAGTAATAAGTAGCCATGCACTACATCTTTTACATACACATAATCGCGAATCAAAAGACCATTTGAACGTATTGCAGGTTGTTCGTCTTGTAAAAGTAACTTAATGGTACGAGGAACAATACGATTAAAGTGTAAATCTCCCCCGCCAAAAATATTCCCACATCGAGTAATACACACCGGCAATTGATAGGTATGAAAATATGACTGCGCAATCAAATCAGAACAACTTTTTGAAACATCATAAGGGTGTCGAGCCAATAATGGCATATCTTCCGTGTACGGAAGTTTTTCAGGAGTTCCATATGCCTTATCGCTTGATGCAACCACAATCTTTTTAACCCAAGGAGAAAGCCGACATGCTTCCAAAAGATTCCACGTGCCTTCAATATTTGAATGAAACGTAGATAAAGGAGAGCGATTTGCATAACCAACAATTGCTTGCGCACCCAAATGAAAAACAGTATTGATATCAAACTCATTGAGTATCCGCTGCAGTGAAGGAAAATCACATAAATCCCCGGCAACAAGATTAACCCTGTTTTCAAGCCCACGCGTTGCTAAAAGCGAAAAGGGTAACCTGTCGCGTACTAAAACAGTAACAGAAGCTCCTCGAGCAACTAATTCATCCACCAACCATCCACCTAAAAGGCCGCTTGCTCCTGTTACAAAGACCGAGCGATCTTTCCATTCATACTCATGATGCATGGCCATTTTTTTCTTCCTTCTAAGATCACGCCATAGTTTTAACGACGGCGGACTAATTACTACTCGCCTTTTTTCCATCTCACATCGGTCTAGTTTTCTCTTTTTTAAGCAAAAAAGCAAAACGTTTTATCATTTTCTACAACTGAGCATGATCAACAATTTTTTTCACATGCTGACGCCACGTATACTGATCAAGAGCTTTCTTGCGCGCATTTACACCTATCTTTTTTCTATCCTCATCAGACATATGTATGCATAACAAACACGCATCTACAAAACCCTGAATATCTAGCGGATTAATCAAAAACCCAACTTGATCAGTAATTATCAAAGATTTATCGTGTAAATCTTTAATATACATAGCTGGACTTATAATCTCTGCTATCTGTTCAAGGTCCGATGCAATCACCGGTTTACCCATACTCATATATTCAAAAAGTTTTGTAGGAGAACCAAAAAAACGTGATCCATCTTTATTTGATTGCGTTGGGCATAAAAAAATATCGCAGTGCGCTAGATACACAGGAGCATCTTCGGGGAGAATTTTTCCTGTGAAAGTAACGTATCCTAACAAGTCCTGCTCACGCAAAGAATGTTCAAGCGGCGCACGCTCAACCCCATCACCCATTAATAAAAAATGAATATTTTTCTTCACAGCAATAAGAATAGGAATGATTTTTTCTAAAACTCCAATTCCATGCCACTGCCCAAAAGTCCCAATGAAACCAAAGGTAATTTTTTTATCTAACTTTTTCACATTTTCACTATCTTTAACGCATATCGCAAGGTAAAAAATTTAAATCCTTTTCGCTAACTATTGGATCATCACAAGGCCACTTAATACCAAGATCAGGATCATTCCAAATAACTCCTGACTCATGAGCTGCATTATAATATTGCGTGCACTTATAATTTATAATGACCATATCACTCACCACATAAAATCCATGCGCAAATCCAGATGGCATATACAGTTGACGAGGATAGTCACTCGAAAGTTCTAAAGAAAAGTATTTTCGAAAGGTTTTTGAGTCAGGCCTAAGATCAACAACCACATCAAAAATTGAACCTTGTAAAACGGTCACCAGTTGTCCCTGGTTTTTTTGATAATGCAGTCCCCGCAATACATTTTTGTGTGAAAGAGAAACATTATCTTGTAAAAAAGGTTCTTGTATTCCTATTTCTTTATATTTATTTTCTCGCCAACTTTCATAAAACAGACCGCGCTCATCGCGATATGTCTGTGTCTCAATAATAATCAATCCATCAAAACCAGTTTCTACTACCTTCATAGTTCTACTAATCCATGTAGATACTGTTTATATCGACCTTTAGGTAATCCATTCACCAATTTTTCTAACGGATCTTTTGAGATAAAATTCATGCGCCATGCAACTTCTTCTGGTGACGCAATGGCAATTCCCTGACGATCTTGCACCACTTGCACATAATTTGACGCATCTAATAAAGCTCGAGGAGTGCCTACATCAAACCACACAGTACCTCTGCCAAGAAGAGACATCGATAACTTATCTTCCAAAAGATAACTTTTTAGAAGATCAACAATTTCAAGCTCATTTCTTTCAGAAGGAAAAAGTTTTTTGGCGCGCTCACAAACTGTTTCATCAAAATAATACAACCCTGTTATAGCAAGATTGGATTTAAAATTTTTCGGCTTTTCTTCAATTTCAAGAATAGTGTCATTCTTATCAACAACTACCACTCCATATTGACTTGGATCTTCAACCCTATGAGTAAAAATACCAGCACCAGTACACGATTGAACAGCACGACTAAGAATCTCTGGCAATCCATGAGCGTGAAAAAAATTATCTCCAAGAATCATCGCAACCGGTTCTGTATTAATAAATTTTTCACCAACGATAAAAGCTTCTGGTAACCCTCCTGGCTTATGTTGTACTTGATAAGAAAAATTCATACCCAAAGAACTCCCATCTCCAAAAAGAATTTGTAGAATTGGTAAATCACGAGGAGTGCTAATAAAAAGAATATCCTGAATTCCTGCAAGCATAAGCGTTGCAAGAGGATAATAAATAGCTGGCTTATCATAAATAGGTAGCAACTGTTTATTGGTAGCAATCGTCAATGGATACAGTCGGGAACCAGTTCCACCCGCCAAAATTATCCCCTTTTTTATCTTCATATTTTCATCCTAAGCCAATCCTTTTTCGAGCCTCAACTTTATATCCCACTTGAGTGTAATGATCCAAATACCATTGTACTGTTCGTTGCAACCCTTCTTTAAAAGAAATTTGTGGCTTCCACCCCGTGTCATTCTTTAGTAATGAAGCATCTGTTGCATATCTAAAATCATGCCCTGGCCTATCAGAAACAAACGTAATAAGTTCTTTATAAGAAACAAGTGAACCACTAGGTCGCAGTTCATCAAGAACCTCACATATCGTTTCAACCAAGGAAAGATTCGTTCTTTCATTATCTGACCCTATACAATACGAATATCCAATTCTTCCCCACTCCATAAGCGCATACAATGCTCGCACATGATCATCTACATACAGCCAATCTCGTATTTGCTGACCATTTCCATACACAGGGAGTTTTTTCAATTCACAGGCATTGAGAATAGTAAGCGGAATAAGTTTTTCTGGGTACTGTTTTGGGCCATAATTATTAGATGAATTTACAATGATAGTCGGTAGTCCATAAGTCTTATGATAAGAGCGAACTAAATGATCAGAAGATGCTTTAGAGGCTGCATAGGGAGAATTAGGACGATAAGGCATTGATTCATTAAATTTCCCTTCTAATCCAAGAGCCCCAAATACTTCATCGGTCGACAAATGAATAAAGCGAAAACTGTCTTTCAAGGAAGATGTTCTATAATAACTAAGCGCTGCATTCAATACTGCGTAGGTTCCAAGAATATTAGTTTTTATAAAATCATCCGGACAATCTATTGAACGATCCACATGCGATTCTGCCGCCATATGGACAACAACTTCTGGTTGATGTTTAGCTAAAATTGAATCTAATGCAAAGCCATTACAAATATCTTCTTTGTAAAAAAAATGATTTTTGTGAGTTTTGTATTCACCAAAATTTTCAAGATTTCCTGCATACGTCAGAATATCAATAGTAATAACCTGATGCCCATCTTTAAGAAGAGAACAGACAAAGTTTGAACCAATAAAACCTGCCCCTCCTGTCACTAATATTTTCATAAAACACTCTGTTTTGATGCATTTCTTATAAGACAAACTGTATCCTCAACTCCTTTTTTCAAAGAACCCGAAAATGTAAATCCTGTTGTTTTAAATTTATCGGAAATAACTTCATAAGAAAGTTGATTCATAATTGCATGTTTAACTAATGAAATTTCGCATTTCCCATTACTCTCTTCAATCATCGATACTACCTGCCTAACCGTATGATTACCAGTCACAATATTATAAATTTCACCCGTAAAAAGATTATTTTTAACAATCCATGCCAGAGCATGAACAGCATCATCTAAAGATAAATAGGGACGTTTTTGATCAAGAGCAGTTTCCCAAATGGTAAGCGGCTGTTTTACTACTGCTTGCCAACAAAACTTATTAACTGCTGTATGAAAACGCATCCCTTGAGAAATACCGTAGATAGTTCCTAAACGACAAATAGCAACTTTTAAACCTTCTTGCTGACACATTTGCCGCAATAAAGACTCTTCTTTAATTTTACAATCAGCATAAGGGCTTTGTGGCTGCAATTCAGCGCATAATTCATCAACTACCTTCTCTTGAGAACCATACACACTTGTTGTAGAAGGAAAAATAAGAGGAACCCCAAATAAAAGGCACGCTTGTGCAACAGCCTGTGTCCCAGAAAAATTATTATCATATACCAATTCAGGCTTATTAGCCGTACCCGATGCATCAGTAGTAGCAGCCAAATGAATGACTACATCAGCATCTTTAAGAATCTTAGTCCAATCAACAGACTGAACTTTACCTTCTATAAACTCATACGAAGCAGTAGTGGGTAAATTAAATAAACTGGCATAACGCTGCGTAGAAAGATCATCAATCATAACAATAGAAGGATTATCAAAAAGATCGGGTAACTTCCTAATAAGCGCAGACCCAATATGCCCTAAAGCACCTGTTATCACACATTTCATAGGCTGTTCCTAAACTGTAAAAATTCTTTATAATCACGAATATAATCAGCTGCATCATACAACTGATCAGTCAAAACCATAAGAAGCGTGTCTTTTTCGTAGTTCTGCTCAGCCCAAATAGTCGAAGGCACCAATAACCCTTGCGCAGGATTTTTTAATACGTATTCTTTTTTTTCTTTGCCATCATCACAGGTCACCGTACATACACCACGCAAAGCAACCATAAGCTGTGTACATTCTTTATGAGCATGAGCGCCACGAGAACAAGATTGATATGTATCGACGGTAAAAACGCGTTTTATAGGAAAAGGAACTTGATCTCCTGATGGAAAAATAGAAAGAATCGAATGAGTTTCAGTAAATTGCACAAAATTAATAAGGCGCACTTGCGTTATCGGTTGGTATTTTTTGTGTAGAATGCTGGATCCCAAAATCATGGCCCTTCCTTTTTTCTAAAATACTTTTCATAGCATTACTTATGGTCTCTATTTGCTGTTCAGTCACACTAAACGCACAGGGAAGATTAATGCCTCGTTCAGAAATATCATAAGCTACTGGACTGTTTTTTCGACCTTCTTCACAAGGACCATTAAAAGCAGGTAAAAATGTCAAAGGATAAAAAAATGGACGACTTGGTAATCCCATTTTTGTAAATTCATCCATCATGTACTGTTTGGTAACGCCATGAGACTTACCAAAAACAAGCGCTGTACACCACACGCCATTAAGAACATGCGCTGGCTCTGGATTAAAGTGTAGATCAGGGACATCTGATAAATGTTCCATAAATTTTTTCCAAATCCATCGTTTTTTTTCTACCAATTCATCAATTCTTAAAAATTGAGCATAGCCAAGCGATGCTAATAAATTTGATGGCATATATTTAAAAGTCACTTCAGTATTGAAATAGGTACCAGGAGCGCGCCCATGATCTCTTAGAAACTTACACCGTTCGTAAAGCTCTTTATTATCAAGAAGCAGCATTCCACCTTCGCCCGTGGTAATAGTTTTTGTTCTATGAAAGCTAAACACAGAGCCGACTCCAAACTTACCCGCCCTTTTGCCTTTATACATAGATCCTAAGGATTCTGCAGCGTCCTCTATTAAATAAATTCCCCGTCGATCACAAATTTCTTGTAAAGCATCCATATCAGGCATATTTCCATACAAGTCCACAACAATAACAGCCTTCGTTTTATCAGTAATTTTATCTTCAAGCTTAAGTGGATCTACGCACCAATTAACAGGATCAATATCCACAAAAACAGTTTTTGCTCGTTGATAGGTAATAGGAGCAGCGCTTGCTATCCACGTACATTCAGGAACAATAACTTCATCCCCTTCTGTAATGCCCAACCCTGCCAATAAAAGATGTATTGCTGTTGTACAATTTGGAGTCATTAAAGCAAATTGCCTGTCATGATAGGCAGCAAATTCTGCTTCAAATTTTTCAACATACGCATAAGCATTCTTTCCGTACCACCCATTACGAAGAGCGTCTAGAACTATTTTCTCTTCAAATTCGGTGACCCAAGGGCCCGCCATATATATTTCTTTATTCATTTTTATCCACAGATTTTATTTTGTTTAAAAAACTTTGCAGGAACCCCTGTCCACACTTCTCTATCAGGAACATCTTTAGTAACAACAGCACCAGCTCCTATTATGGTATTTATACCAATCTTCAAACGCGGAAGGACTGTAGCATGTGCAGCTATCCAAGAATAATTTCCCACCTCAACACGACCACATAAAACTGCCCCCGGCGCTATTTCAACACCTTCTCCCAATTGATCGTGATGTTCAACAACACTACGTGTATTAAGAATGCATTGACGCCCTACTTTTGCCCGTGCATTAACAATTACGCCTTTCATAATCTGTGCGCCCTCTCCAATCTCAACATCAGTATCAATCAGAGCTGATGGCGCACAAAAACTTACAGGAGTTAATCCTTTAGCGACCAAATAATCATGCAGATGACATCGAACAAAACCATAAGGATTTCCTATTGCTATAACAAACCCTATCTGAGAAGGATCACGTCCAATCAACCATTTTTCAAAAAAAGCTTTACCTTGCAGTAATGTAATATCTTGAAAAGGAGAAAATAGGCCTGGCGTATCATCAAAAATAATGTCAAAATTGGCACCGAGAGTTTTTATTATCGGGTAAATAACCATGCATTGGTCCCCTCCACCCCAACAAATCAACTGTTTCGTAAAATTATTTATTTTCATATTTTTTCAAACAATACATTCATAGGGCGGTCAATTTGATATCTACAAGGAAGACCAAAATTAGGGAAAATATCCTCCTGATCAAAAATTTTAGCCACGTATTTTTCATGAAATAAGCACTTATATCCCCTACGTTGAAAAAAATCTAAAACCTCACTGTAAGAAAAAAATCTAATTGGTATTCTCTTTTCATAAAAAGTTTGTGCTGTCACAAAACTTGGAATATCGCCTGCCAATAAATCTGAAAAAATCAAATATTTTGGATTATAGGTATCTATTAATAATGAAAGTACCTCTTGCCAATCGTCGATATATTGTAAAGTGCTGCCAATATGAATCATATCAATAGGCTCCCTTACGGAACTTAATTGAGAATAAAAAAACAAATTTGGATAGCGTTTCATTTCAATAGGGATGTTTTCAATAATTTTTTCACCATCAACCACAAAAAACTTAACTGAATCAACGGCATTTGGAATTTTTGCTAACAGTTCTAAATACTGCATACCCATCCCCCCCCCAAAATCAAGGATTGAAAGAGATGACTTTGAACCCAAAAATATGCCTGCTACCATAGATAACGGATAATTTTTTGCAAAAAAATATCGGGAACTCCCTACTGGCTTTTTAAATTCTGCCAAAACTTCTAAACATTTTTCCTTCTGCTTAGTAACCCAATAATCAGAATCAAATGCATCCATATTACCATTACATTGTGAAAAAGACGCGTAGACCCCGGTCCAGAGACTAAAAACTTTATTTGTCACTATCACAGTACGATCTCCTTTTAAATATTTACACTCGCTTTAAATACCCATTACGTGTAAACGAATTTATCGCTTTTTTATTGTATTCATTGTTTCTAGAGAATCGAATTTTTTCTTGCTCCAAAAAACCCTCTACAGCTGTTCTAGGATTATTTCCATGCCCCCACGGACGAGGTCTATGCTCCTGAGCTGGAATCTCTTCTACAACCGTATCTGAAATAACAAGATAGTTATTAAGAGAAACTAATTCTTTATATGCTTGTAACTCATTAAAAACATGCTCATGAGTATGATTACTATCCAAAATAACCATCACTGTATCTGTAGGCATAATTAATTTTTTAATCTGAGTAATACTACTTTCATCCGTAGAAGACCCTTCAATAAGGTGCATTCTTTTTGAAAAAGAATAGTTCATTATTTGATCAATGTTTTTTTGAGGCAATACGGTATCTATACCTATCACTTTTCCCTTACCAACCATTTCAAGCACTGATGCGTAGAGAGCTATGCTACCACCCCAAGCAATACCTGTTTCAATAATAACATCAGGTTTTGTGTCCCAGATAATCTCTTGAATAATAACAATATCTTCCGGCATTTGAATTACCGGCAGACCAAGCCAAGTCCAATTATAGGCATAATTATATTGGTCAGATTTTGTAATAAACTTTAATGCAAGATCATTCAATTCCTGATCTTGAAAAGCTTTCTGAATATTGGCTTGTTTTTGTTGATTAAATTCATCTCTATCAAACATGTCTTACTCCCACATTTTTATAGTTCTTATAACAATCTTTGTAATAACTCTGGATACATAGGAAGTGTTAAAATTTTCTTTATGCATTCCTCGGTAACAGCAAGCCCTTCATCGGCTATTCTGATTTTACCTTGATAGCCAGGATGTACATGGGCCGGATACTGATAATGAACACCAGCCTCAATACCATAGCCAGCTAGTTTTTCTTTTAGTTCATCACGAAAATCGGACTCCACCACATATAAATGAAAAACATGTTCAGTCTCTTTCCTTACAAGCGGATGCGCCACCTCTTTAAAAAATGGATTAGTTCGATACTGATCGGCAATGGCTCTTCTTTTTGCATTATCTTGATCTAAATAGCGTAGCTTTATTCGTAATATCGCAGCTTGCAGTTCATCAAGACGAGAAACTATTCCAACTTCTTGTCCCAATCGTTTTTCATCCCAACCATACTGACGAAGACGGATTAATCTATCTTTTAACGCTGTATCATTTGTAATTACTCCACCAGCATCACCAATGGCGCCCAGGTTTTTAGTTGGATAAAAACTAAAGCACCCAGCATCACCAAAAGTGCCCACTTTTTTACCCTGATATAAAGCTCCATGAGCCTGAGCGCAATCTTCAATAACTTTAAGATTATGTAGCTTTGCAAGTTCCATTATTAGATCCATGTCACATGACTGACCATACAGATGAACAGGAATAATCGCTTTAGTTTTGGAAGTAATCGCTTTTTTAATTTTTTCAGGATCAATGGTGTAATAATCTGGCTCTATATCAACCAACACGGGAGTTGCTCCTGCAATAACAATTGCTGCAACGGTAGCAAGAGCGGTATGAGACACTGTAATTACTTCATCCCCTGGACCAATATCATAGGCCTTTAAAGTAAGTGATAAAGCATCGGTGCCACTCCCTACTCCAATTGCATGCGCTACTCCATGGTACCGAGCAAACTCTTCTTGAAAAGCTTCCACTTCAGGTCCCAAAATATATGGGCCGTTTTCACATACTCGCTTTATAGCCTCTAAAATTTCTTCGTGATAACTATGGAATTGCGCAGGAGGAAAGCCACAATATATCTTTTCTAAACTTGTTCCAGCACTTTTACTTCTGGAATAAATGTGATCCATTTTCCACCTTTTTTAGTAAAATTTTCTTCTTTTTCAAAAATCTCTTGTGCATGATTCCATGCAAATAAGACCGCATAATCAGGAGTATCATTGGTAAATTCTTGATAGGGCTTAATGGGAATATGCATTCCAGGACTAAATTTACCCTGCTTTAAAGGAGTCGTATCACTGATATATTCGATACTCTCTTTTCCAATACCGCAGTAGTTTAAAATGGTGGTACTCTTTGATGTTGCAGCATAGCCAACTACCCGTTTACCGGCAGCTTTTAACTCTTTTAAAAGAGTAACCAGTTCTTGCCTGCTTTTTTCACAAGCATCTCTAAAGTTAATAAAGGTCTCCACATTATCAAGACCGAGAGTTTTTTCGATTTCTAATTGTTTTTTAACAGAATCTTGAACAACTCGTTGCCCCTGTAAACAAAGATAATAACGCATTGATCCGCCATGAGTTATTTGAGGCTCAACATGAAAGAGCTCTAATCCATAGGGTTCAAATATCTGCTGTACCGAAAGAAGGCTAAAAATATACACATGTTCATCGTAAATTTGGTCATACGAAGTTTTCTGAATCACATCACCTAGATAAGGATCTTCGAATACAAAAACCCCATCATTTTTAAGCAATGAAACAACCCCTTTTGCTACAGAAGCAAGATCCGGAATATGGCACATCACATTAGCAGCACAAATGATATCTGCTTGACCATGTTCTTCTAAAATCGCACTTGCTGTTTGTTCGCCAAAAAAGGCCACTTTTGTCGCAACTCCTTGCTCGCGAGCAACGTGAGCTACATTTTCAGAAGGCTCTACTCCTAAATGCTTAATGCCATCTCTGGCAAAATGTTTAAGCATAATCCCATCATTACTCCCTAACTCAACAACAAATGCTTTTTGAGGGTCAGCAATGAACTGCTGCCTATAGCTTTCAGCCATTATTTTAAAATGCTCAGCCATTTTTTTTGAAGTACCAGAAAAAAAAGCATAATTTTCATGAAACATAAGCTGAGGATCTGGTTGTTCAACAAGCTGAAATGTCTTACAAGAGATACAAAACATCGTTTCTAAATCAAAAAAATATTCTTCTTTAAAAGAATCCTGTTTCAAAAAATTATTTGCTATGGGCATACGACCAAAAGAATTAATTACCTGTGTTTGATTGTTGCATATTCTACAAAACATCATGACTCCTTAAGTCTTTTATTATTTTTGGAGATATTTTAAAATCTTCTATGCCAGATCGATATGCATATATTTTAGAATCTTTAATTAATGTCTTTACTAACTCAAATTCTACACAGTAGAAAGAATTTTTTTCGTAAAGAAAGTGTTCTCCTGATATATAAGATCTTCTTTTAGAAACAAAAGATTTTTTTACTAATTTTAAACCAGCCACTATACGAACAGGAGCAAGCCGCTTTATTAATTGTTTTACTGAAAAAACAGTCCGTCTTTGATGAGGAAAAATACAATTAAAATGATATTCAATAAATTTTTGTGTAATAACTTTACTTTTAAAATCAGCAGTTTTTGAATCTAACCGCAAGACCTGCTCTAATGCCTTCTGTATTCCAAACTCCATTGATCGCGCATAAGTTTCAAAATTTTCATCTAGCAACCATTTTTCATGATATTTTACCCCTGCAGAAGTCTGCCTTTGCTCTCTCCATGCAAAAGGAACATTCAAATACTTTCCCTTACCGAATAAAAGAGCAAGAATAGTGACCATATTTTCAAGAAACTTTCCACAAGGATCATTCGCATAAATCATGCTCTGCTGTAAAACAGGTATCAGAACGGCTGTTCTGAAAAGTGAATGAAACGTAGAAATATAATTCACAAGATACGAATCAATTCTTTCAAGAGAATTCTCTTGCGTAATCGACCTTGGATGATATGAATCCCCAGTATAATACCAATCAAGATCAACACCAACATAGGTATACCCATATTGGTATCCAGCAACAAAGGAATAATCAGGATTATCGCGCAAAAAGAACGCTCCTTCACGGAGCGTCTGAACTGAAAAAAAGTCATCCACAGGAGCAAGAAGAACATAAGGAGTGCAAACTTCTTGAATAACCAATGCTACCTTTTCTGCAAACAGAGTCGCATTATCATATTCAAAGATAACAGGAAAGAATAAATCACTCTGAAACTCTTTTACAATCATATGTATCTGAATTCTCTCTTCAGAAGAGCTAGAATCAGCAACAAAAACCCTGCCCTTAAACCCTACTGTTTTATAGTAATCAAGAGCCCTTCTTAAATACTGAGAGGTATCTCGAGAAAGTAAAACTATCGTTATCATAAGTTCCCCTTAAGAAGCATGCCATTTCAAAAAAGGTTTCATCTTCCCCTTTTTGTTTTGTAAAAATGCTGACCTATCGATCATTTTTTCTTCGTTTTGCTCGCTCATAACAAAATTGAGAATATTTTTTTCGGAAAATAAAGTTGCCTGTTCAAAATCAGGCAAAGTACCATCATATCCAAGGTCAAAAACCTCAAGACCAACCGTAACTACCCCCTCCTGAAAAATATGCTCTGGAACCGTGCAAACTAATGTTTCTTTAGCGCCTAGCGTAACAGCTTCATAATCTCTCACAACCCTAGAACTCGTAAAGAGCAAATCTTCTTCCTCATTATAAAAAGAAAGAATAAATAAGGCTGTTTTGTCGCTATCAAATCGCTTGAACACTAGTTGAATTTTTATAGATTCGGAAAGTAAAAACCGCTCTTGTTCATTACCAAAGGCAGAAATAATTTTAAGAGATTCAAGAGAAAGTAAAGAACCCAATACAAGACCCGTATTCTCCCAAATCAATGAAGAAGCAGCAACCTTCTGTGTTCCTAGATGAGCAGCAACTGCCTGAATAGGATCACCAAGATACTGCTCTTGACCGTGTTTTAAAACAAGCACACGAGAGCATAATTTTTTTATTGCTACAAGATTATGAGAAACAAAAAGAATAGTCCTACCCGCTTTTCCCAACTCACTCATTGATTGAATACATTTTTTTTCAAATTCATAGTCCCCCACTGCTAAAACTTCATCTATCAACAAAATTTCTGGTCGCAAGTGTGCCGCTACTGAAAACGCAAGCCGTAAACGCATACCTGATGAATATTTTTTTACAGGAATATCAAGAAATTGTTCTACCCCCGCAAATGAAACAATTTCATCAAAATATCTACTTATCTCCCAGCGCCTCATCCCAAGAATAACACCACTAAGATAAATGTTTTCGCGACCACTCAACTCTCCATGAAACCCAGTCCCTACCTCTAAAAGACTCGCAACGCGACCATTAATCGTCACTTTACCTGAAGTAGGCGCAGTTATTCTGCTCAAAATTTTCAATAAAGTACTTTTACCAGAACCATTTTTTCCTATAACTCCCAATACTTCTCCCTCTTGAACTTCAAAAGAAACGTCTTTTAAGGCATAGAAAGATTGTTTAGGCGATGAAGGTATAAATAAGGAACCTACCTGAGAAAGCAAAAGCTCACGAAAGCTAAGATCCTTTTCTGCCTGAGCACCAAGCTGATATATCTTTGAAATGTTTTCAACAATAATGCGCTTCATACATTGTTCCTAAATGATATCTGCAAATTGTTCTTCTGCTTTTTTAAAATACATAACACTGACTAGAGAAATGACAACCGTAACAACTAATGAAATGGCCATATATTGCCCATATAATGGTTCATTCAATAAGCAAAATCGAAACCCATTAATAATTCCAGACAATGGATTCAGTGCCAAAAAAATACGTAGTTGTTGCGGAACCATACAAAAACTAAAAGCAACAGGGGTACAATAAATGCCTAACTGTGCAACAAAAGGTAAAATATGCCTGAAATCTCGATAGCGAACTATAAGCGAAGCAAATAAAAGACTAACAGCTAAAGATAGTATCGCTAACCAAATCCCAAACAACGGCAAGAAAAAAATAGTAAGTGAAGGAAAATACTGATATCGAAAAATGGCAATCAACAAGTAACACAAAAATGAAATACAAAAATCAACTCCAGCGCAAAGCAATCGGCTTGCAGGAAGCATAATGCGCGGAAAGTAAACCTTAGATACTAACTGTTCATTTGATAAAAAACTCATACTTGCGTACGTTAGCATGTCAGCAAAAAACTGCCAGGCAAGCATTGCAGAAAAAATAACCAGAGGATAAGGAATATTCCCACTTGATATCCCAGCAATTTTACTAAAAATAATAGTGAAAACTGCCACTGTTAAAAGCGGCCTCACTATTACCCACAAAACCCCAATCACCGTTTGCTTATATTGAACGAGAATGTCTCGCCAGCCTAAAAAGAAGAAAACTTCTCGATACTCCCACAATTCATTAAGTATCGTTTTCCATGATTTTTGAGGAGTGATTAGTATTTCATTCATTGGCATACTCTCTTTTTATTCGCTCAGGATCAAACTGTTCCGTATCAACGCCATTGGGATTTACCAAGATTTTTTCTGCCGGCACGCCCCAATTAATAAGCTCATTTTTTAGAATTTCTGAAACTACCACAAGATAATCCGCTTGTCTTATCGTCCATCGTTCAATCCGTGACAAAGGTTTTATAAGAAACGTTAATCTTTTTTTAGGAACCCATTCAAATGCAGTCCAGACCTCTGAGCAGTTGTATTCAAGAATAAATTTTTTTTTGTACCAACGCGCAAGCAACACTCCAGTCAAGTTAAGAAGACTATAGCGTTGATAGATGCAAGCAATAGGGTAGTTACGTATGAGTTTTTTAGTTTGAAAGAAGAAAAAAAAAGAAGAAAGAAAACAGTTCATCTTCCAACGCAAGAAATGTAACCATGAAGGATTTGAAAGTTTTACCAATTTTTCCAACTTCACATTTTTTAACACAGAATCTAAACACGAAGAAGCACACACAACTGGATAGCCAAGATCATGAAAGCCTTTGATAACCCCTAAGGTATGGCTTACTGAGCCACCTGCGGTTAATTCTTCGTCCCAGATATCGGTACGTAAGTACAAAATATATTTCTCATTCATTCAAGAACCCCTGTTGCCAAAAGATTTTGAAGAGCCCATAACTGCGGGGAATAGTTACCATGAGAAAGCGCATTGTTTTTTACGATTTTTTCAATCTCATTACCTTTAAACAGCTGTTTTAATGTCTGTTCTTTGGTTGACACTAAATCAGAAAAATAGGATTTAAAATATGATCCTTGTTTAAACCAATGAGCTGCCGGAGTTCCAAAACCAACTTTTTTTCGATAGATAACATCGTTTGGCAGAATACCTTCGCATGCTTTTTTAAGAATGTATTTTGTTATTCCATCTTTGTACTTCAGTGCAGTTGAAACTTGAAAAGCAAATTCAACATGCGCATGATCCAAGAATGGAACGCGCCCTTCAACTGATGTTGCCATTGTCATTTTATCAACACGCATCAACAGAAGTTCAGGAAGTCTCTGCTTAAATTCTAAATAGGTCATTGATTGTAAAAAGTCACCCTGCGGATTTTTTTCATAAAACTTTTTAAGATGGTAATCGATTATTGCATAACTATCAGATGCTTGTTGTAACTCTGGATAGATCTTTCTAATTACTTCATCATCAGTTTTTTTTTCACCAGAAAAAAGTAGTTGCCGCTTCCAATCATCTGAAAAAGCTATCGCCTCTCCCCAAAATAAATGTTGCCCAGAAGCCCATCTATCAATAATAAACTGCTGATTTTTTTTATATGGAAAAAGCTGTGCTGCTGCCCATGCACCTGCTTTTTTAAGAGGCTGAGGAAGACCAACCGTTGGTTGATAATAACGTCGGTGTACATCAAGGTACTGGGCATAGCTTTGGTACCCACAATAAAGCTCATCGGAGCCTTCGCCCACCTGAACAACCGTTACTCCAGAGTCCCTTAGTAATTTTGAAACATAATACAAAGGAATGCAGACAGAATCAGCTAATGGCTCATCTTGGTGGTACACCATTTTTTGAAAAAACTCGAACGCTTCTTTTTCAGAAATCGTAATCTCATAATGTTCAGTGTTAAATAATTTTGAAACTTTGCGCGCCCAGGCAACTTCACTGTATTCAGGACCATCGGAAAATGAAACATTAAAAGTCTTTACTCGATCGGTAAATTGAGACATTAATGCAGTAATTAAACTTGAATCAATACCACCAGATAAAAACACTCCAAAGGGAACATCGGCAATCATTTGCTTTTGTACTGAATCGGTAAGTAATGTACGAATTTTTCCAATACAAAACTGTTCATCAGCCATATCTTTTTCTGAATAGGTAATGGCAGGAACAAGTGGATTATACCATTCATGAAAAGTCACTTCTTTTGTTGCATCCATTTTCATATACATGCCGGCAGGGAGTTTATAGATCCCCTGATACAAGGTGTAAGGGGCCGGAGTCACAAGAAACGTAAGGTAATGATACAATGCCTGGTGATTAAGTTTCTTGTTCAGCCATGGCAAATTCCATAGCGCTTTGATTTCAGAAGCAAAACTGAGATATCCACCTTCTAATGAAAAATAGAATGGCTTGATTCCAATATGGTCACGAACACAGTACCACTCATCGGTAATCAGATTACCTAAAACCGCAGCAAACATACCTTCTAATTTATCAAGGCACGCAATTCCCCAGTGTTTGAAAGCATAGAGAAAGACTTCCGTATCTGTTTGAGAATTAAACTTATAGCCATATCCTTCAAGTTCAGCGCGTAACTTTTTATAGTTATAAATTTCACCATTAAACATGATGATAGTAGTTTTCTGAGCATCAAACATTGGCTGCGAGCCGGCATCAGAAAGATCAATGATGCTTAACCGACGATAGACAAAAGCTGCCTTATGTTTTTCAGAAACCCAAATGCCATGTCCATCCGGCCCTCGATGAGCAATGGTTGTATGCATTTTTTCAAGTATTTCAGAATCAACTGCGAACTGCTTGCCACATGAGATATACCCTGCAAATCCACACATGCATACCTACCTTTTTTTATAGATTTTATACAAGTTTAAAATCCCTTGCGCTGCCAGTATCAATAACAACGGTTCAAATAAAATGCGATACCTTCCAGCACCATAAAAACCAGTTACTGCTGAAAAACATCCAATCACACAGAAGAAGAAAACGAGTAATTCATAAGACTTTTTTTGATACCATGACACTATTCCCCATGCCCCTAAAAACCATTTAAACCCATTCATCACAGCTTCAAAAAGCATGAGTGATCCAACATAGGGATTTCTGAAAGCCCAAGCAAAATAGTTATATAATTGCCCTATAAATCCTCCCTGTATCTCATGAAAAGGAACGACATTCCCCCGCATATTCGGATCAAAAAGAAGCTGTAGTTGAACGGAGTACAAGCCAAAAAAAGTTTTTGAAATATTTTGTAGATACAATTTTAAAACAACGAATGGGTGTGCAAGGCATGTAGTAAAAAAAGCTGTTTTTAAAGGAGCCCAATACTCTTGCTGAAATGTCGTGTAGTGCGTATCTCCCATTTTCCCCAGATCTGATAAAACCTTTAAAACTGGCTCATTTTGCAACTGTGCAAGGATGACTGCATGGAACCAATGATACAGACCACCCTCTGCCAAAAAGGAAATTCTATAAAACCCAAATATTAATCCATTTCTTATCACATACCACACGATAGGGGCATAAAATGCTGCACAAAAATAAGCGTAGTCAGACCAACCAACAGAAAGAGTTACAAAACGAGAAAGAGCAAAAAAACAAACAGCAAGGCCCAGAGGGAAAAATAAAGCGGTTGGTTTTACAATTACTGAAAGACCAAGCATAAAGCCAGCCTGCATAAGATATGTTCTTTTTTTTGTGCAATAAAATTGTGCACATCTTTCAAAAAATAAAGTTACTAAAAAGAGTAAAAGAGTTTCTGCCAATATAAACTGGGGATAGACAAAAAATGCTCCACTCATGAGCCCGAGCACAAAAACGATTCGTGCGCACGCTACACCACACAAAAGAAAAGCAGTTTGGGCTGTCAAAAAAATGGAAAGAAGAGCTAGTAAAACTTGAATGGAAATCACTTTCCACAGATCGGTACCAAGGATCAAGTAGATCATTCCCAAGAAGAAATGGTATCCCTGAGTGTGAATGGGAGATGTCCTATCAGGCTCTTGTATCGAACCTGTTTTTACAAATTCATGGGCAACTCTTTCATAAGCAGAAGAATCAACTTCGTAATGGCCATCTCGTGGAGCATACGTATAAAGTAAAAACGAGAAAGCTAAAAAACAGGCTGATCCAACCGTTACAAAAACCTTATTTTCAGTAAGAAAACTCTTTATTTCCGCCACCTTTGCATACCAATTCGTCGATAATAAGGGTTAATTCAGCAACTCTATTTAAACGTTCTATAGAGATTGGCATTTTACGATCTTCGCTTTGGAGTCCATCAAAAAATTTCTGTAACAAAATTTCATGTCCTTTGTTTGGGTAGCGAGTGCTTTCATTAAAACTATGCGAAATTCCAAATCCTTGGAGCACTTTATAGTCATCCATCACAATTGTTTTAGAATCATAAAAAACTTCCATGCGCTCTTTACCTAGGGCGCTATGCCCTAATGCTGTATAAAGAAGAGTGCAAATCGAACCATCTTCAAAACTTATTTGTGCTGAAAAATTATCAGTAGGAAAAAGATTACTTGATCCTGGCTTTAATGATTCAACCGATACTGCAGCTGGTTTTGAACCGGTTAAAAAACAAAAGAGATCAAAAATATGGCAAGCTTCTCCAATGACGCGACCTGCGCCAAGATCTGTTTGCGTCCAGTGATCACCAGGAATATAGCCAGCATTCATACGATAATGAATAACAACTGGAGACTTTCTTGAAGCCAACTCCCATTTAATTTTTTGCATAAATGGAGCAAATGAACGGTTAAAATCAACACAGAAAGGTACGTGTGGATTATTAATCAAAAACTTACTTATGCGACCATACTGCTCAAAAGTTGTAGCCATTGGTTTTTCAAGAAACACTGCTTTGCCATGAGCTAAAGCTTCTAGCGCTTGATCACAATGAAATTTATGAGGGGATGCAATTACTACAGTATCTACAATGTCTTTTTCAAAAAGATCCCGCGAATCGGTGAGTGCAATAGCAGCACCATATGTGCGACATACATTTTTTGCATTCGTAACATCAGTATCAACTATTGCTGAAATTTTTACGTCTCTTACTTTAGAAACAATGGGAAGTAATTTAACCTTTGAAAAACCACCAGCACCAACAAACCCTACACGCAAGGCAGTGCCTACTGCAGGAGTGAATGCAAGAGCTTTTCCTGCAAATGGTTTACGAACTGCAGGAATAAAAGAAGCGTCATTTTTTGGTGTGTAACGTAAAATTACTCCCAACACTTCTTTGCTTTTTATAAGCTCATAAGCTTTAGTAACATCTTCGATGTGAAATTCTTGCGTTGCCAACTTATCAACCGACAGTTTTTTCTGGCTAATTAAATCAACAATGGCTTCCATGTTGCGATTTTCAGTCCAGCGAACGTAATCGTATGGATAATCTCTACCCTCAACTTCATAGGAAGTATCGTAACGGCCAGGACCATAAGAACAAGATATTAAAAGATCAATTTCTTTTTTATAAAGAGGGTTACGTTGTAAATCAAGGCCAACATCTCCCACTATCACTACCTTCCCCTTACGGCGAGTCACTTCCATAGCGGTTTGTATGATAATGCTGCTTGATGTTGCGGCAGTAAGAATAGTGCAATCAACCCCTCTGTGATTGGTCAAAAAGTTCATATCCTTTTCAAAACTTTCTGAATCTGCCTTAAAAACATAATCAGCACCAAGTTCTAAGGCAAGAGCCATGCGTTCAGGAAGAAGGTCTACTCCAACCACTTTGCATCCAGCATTTTTTGCAAGCTGAACAGTAATTTGCCCCAAAAGACCAAGCCCTATAACGCACACCGTTTCACTAAGCTGAAGTTCAGCGCGTCGAATACCTTGCAGCGCAATGGATCCTATAGTGGTGATACTTGCATGCTTTACAAATGCTTCATCTTTAACTGCAACCACTAAATTTTCAGGAACACACACAACATCAGCATGATTTGCCCATCCAGCTCCAGCACACGCTACAAAGTCTCCCGCACGGAATTTAGTAACTTTTTTACCAACAGCGAGCACGCGCCCTGAACATGAGTATCCAAGAACCTGCAAGTTACCTTTTAATTTACCATTAATAAGGGCCTGTGTACCTGCAAATCCATTTTCGGTAATTGATTGAAGCACTGTCTTAATTTTATGAGGAACATTGCTAAAAATAACACTTTGTTGTGTATTTGAAATGGTAGCAGCTTCAGTACCAGAGCTTATAAAAGAATAATGTACGGAAATCAAAACCGAGCGCTCATCTAAAGAAGGTTGCGCTACTTCCTGAACAATTACCGATCCCTTATCTAAAAATAGTTGTCTCACTTCACATCCTCATTTTCATAGGCTGATGACCCTGGGACATGTGCCATTCTTATTTTTTCTCGTTGCGCCACTTCTTCATAACTGCAGGCAGCCCAAAAGAACTGTTCCTGTGAAATTGATTGTTCGTGCGGAGTATGTAAAAGCCCACAGAAATCAATAAACTTTTTATGCGCTATTAATTTTTTATCAAGAGACTTAAAAGGGGTATGGGCAACCAAGCAAACAATAATATCTGCTGCCTCAACACCCTCTTGCAACGAAACAGCATGACGAGCAACATCAGGACCCAAAGCTTGTTTAGCAACATTCGGCTCACAAACAAGCACTTCCATTTCATTTTTTTTAATTAAGGTCCGAGCAATTTGAAGTGCTGGCGACTCACGCACATCATCAACATCAGCCTTGTACGTCGCTCCTAAAAGCAATACGCGGCATGTTTTAGTTGCATGTGATTCTTTCCACTTTGCAACTTTTTGCTCAATAGCAGCGATCACTTCAAGCGGTCGACGCTCATTAACAGCACGCGCTTCTTTTAACAAAGTTGTTTGAGCTGGAAAAGTTTCTACTAAAAAGTACGGATCAACTGCTAAGCAATGACCACCAACACCACTAGTTGGACGCAAAATATTAACGCGTGGGTGCTTATTTGCAAGATCTATTAATTCATAAGGATCAATACCAGCAACCTGAGCCATTGAAGCAACCTGATGTGCAAATGCAATGTTTACATCACGGTAACTATTTTCAATAAGCTTTGCCATTTCAGCAGTTTCGGCAGTGGTTAAATATAAATCACCGCTCACAAAATATTTATAAAATTCAGCAACGTGTTGCGTTGAACCACGATCAACACCACCAATAATGCGATCGTTTACCTTAAGTTCATGGAAAATATTTCCTGGCAATACACGTTCTGGGCAATGAGCAACAAAGAAATCTTTTCCCAATGAAAGACCTGTCTTTGAAGATAAAAATTGTCCCAAAATCTTTGTTGTGCCTACAGGAACGGTTGATTCTAAAATAATAGTATCCCCAGCTTTTAAAACTCCTGCTATAGAAGTAGCTGCCGCAAATACATAAGAAAGGTCCGCTTTTTTATCAGCAGTAAAAGGAGTAGGAACTGCAATAATAAAAAAATCTGCAGGCTCATACATAGTAGTAGCGTAAAAATATTCTGTGTTTAAAACGGTCTTAAGTTTTTGTACAATTTCAGGTTCTTGAATAATTGGACAACATCTATTAATGCATGCAACCGCTTCTTCATTAACATCGATACCTACTACCCTAAGCCCTGCCTGAGCTGCAACAATAGCAGTTGGTAATCCTATATAGCCAAGACCAACGACACATACTTTTTTTGCTTCATTGAGAGATATTTTTTTCATACTCATATCCTTTTCTTTGGTAATCACATGCGCTCTCATTTTTTTCCTGCTGCTTCAGATGAAGAGTCTTAATCACTTCAACTATACGGTCTGCAGAAAACCCATCTCCATAAATAGAATTGCGTACTGCTTGTTGTTTAAAGGAGCTATCAAGAGCATTCTCTAGAGCTTCTAGGATAGCATTTTCTTGTGTTCCTACTAGTACTGCAATCCCTTGCCATACCCCCTCCATTCTTTCAGTTTTTTCACGTAATACAAGCACATTTTTACCCATACTTACCGCTTCTTCTTGGATGCCGCCTGAATCGGTCATTACACAATCAACAGACTGTAAAAGAAAGACTAGTTCGTGATAGACAAGTGGCGAAAAAAGGAAAATATTTTTTTCATCTTCAAGCCTCGCATCAAACAAGGCGTCAATTATTATGGGATTAGGATGATAAGGATAAAAAAAAGCAACATCAGGATGTAGTTGTGCATACTTTTTTACTGCATTAATAATACGCACAATGCCATCAGGAAAAGATTCTCTTCTATGTGCTGTTACAAGCACTTTTTTATAACCAAAATCATCTGTATTTTTAATTGCCAAAAGAAGATCAGGCCGAATAAGAACCTCTTCATTTTTTATTTTTTTTTCTAGTATGCGAAGTGCATCAACAACAGTATTTCCTACACAAAAAACCGTTTCTCGTTTTTTGCCTTCTGCTAAAAGGTTTCCTGTGGCAAGTGATGTTGGAGCAAAATGATACTGTGCAAGAAGGCCAACAATACAACGATTAGCTTCCTCTGGATAAGGGCTCAGCATATCACCTGTTCGCAAACCAGCTTCGATATGCCCGACTGGAATTTTTTCATAAAAAGCTGCTAATGCTGCTGCCATAACGGTAGTGGTGTCTCCCTGAACAAGCACAAGGGATGGTTGATACTGCAGATACACCAACTTCATCGATTCAAGAATTGCACAGGTAAGATAGGAAATATCTTGATCTGGCTTCATAAGAGAAAGTCTGATATCAGGAGTAACCGAAAAAAGAGTAAATACTTCTTCCAAAAGAGCACAATGCTGACCGGTAGAACAAAGAATTACAGGAATGCCAGCATGCTTAAGCGCAAAGTAAACAGGCACCATCTTAATGCCTTCAGGACGAGTTCCCACCACCAACATAATAGGTTGCATAGTTGTTCCTTTTTATCCGCTACTGGTTACTTTTTAAATTTCGGATAACCATACCATTTCGGCTTATTGTTAGCAAAAATGAAGAAATTGTTTTTAAACTTTTTACAACCACAGTAAACTATTTTTTTCTTATCTATCCCTAACTAACAAGGTAAAAAAATATGAACATTCTCTATGCTCCATGGCGTGAAGAGTATACAGCTTCAACACAAGGCCCCAAAGAACAAGAAACTACAGGTCCTGAAGATTGTGTTTTTTGTATTCGTTTTTCCCAAACTAATGATGATGAAAACTTTATCCTTGCACGCTATCAGTACAACTGCATCATGCTCAATCGCTATCCCTATAATCCCGGCCATCTGCTTATAATTCCTTTTGAACACAAAGGGAATCTTGAAGATTTTTCAATCGAAGTCCAAAAAGAGCTTATCCAGCTCGTCACTCAAAGCACCGCTATCTTAAAAAAAGAGCTTAAAGCGCAAGGGGTAAATATAGGTATGAACCTTGGTAAAGCTGCAGGAGCAGGCATACCAGCACATCTACATACCCATGTTCTTCCTCGCTGGCATGGTGACACAAATTTCTTGCCAACCCTTGCAGAAACCAAACAAGTCTCCAGCGACCTTGGTAAACTTTATAGAGAAATAAGCCCAAAATTTAAAGACCTATCCATTTATTAATACCATTAGAATACTACCTGCCCTACCCCTTTGCTCCCTTTTTCAAAGCCGGTATCTTAGATATCATAATCGTTGCGTATTCACCCGAGATCAAAATTAACTGTGGAGGTTATGATCATGAAAAAAGTATCAAAAAGAACGCTCTTTATTTTTATGAGCATACTGTTGGCTCAAAATTGTACTCTTCAAGCAGCAGCTCCTGCCGCTAGAGGCCTTACCCAAATTATTGTAGCAGCAGCAAAATATGCTACTAAAGAAGTAGCTAAATTTGCCGCTTTTGCTGGATCTGGCTATTTCTATGGGGTCTATGAAAACGTAAAATTCAATGATCTAAAAATTGCTCAACTCCCCCAAGAACCTGCTATCAAAGCTATACAAAAAGTTCCTGTTGTATTGGCAGCTTCTTTGCCTCAAGCTTCTACTGTATTGGCAGCTTCTACAATTCCGGCTACTAAAATAGTTATCGAGAAAGCCACTCAAGAAGTAAGTAAAAAGGCTAGCTCTTGGGCGTCTTACGTTCCAGGATTGGATTATCTAAAAAGTTATGACTTTAAAAAAATGGCGGGAGACTATTCTCCTACGTCAAAAGTTCTTCTTGGTTATGCTGCAGCTGGGTGTGCAACTCTTTTCATAGTTAAGCGACTACAACTGTATTATTTGCAAAAGAAATTTTTACTTTGTCTGGAAGCTGCAGAAGCCACTCGCGATCCAGCTCAATGGAATGAATGTAAAAATATAATGCATGCCTTTTCACCAGAAAAATATCCTATTATCGCTAATATAAATAATGCTATGGCAATGAAGTTCATAACCACGCTCAAACCATCTGATATCAGCAATAGATTTCTAAAATACGTTTTCCCTCTGCATACTTTAACAGCATATGCATGTGATAAAATGACGAGCATATAACAGATAGCATAATCAAAAATACTATGAGTGGGACAGAGATTTTTATAATTTTCTGTCCCACTTTTTTTAATGATTTCATAAGCAAGCTTTTTATGGCCCCTTATCGCATTATTTCCTGTTCCGTGATACTCTTTTTCGAAAATACCTTAACTGAAGGAACGTGTATGAAATCGATGGAAATCCGCCAAAAGTTTTTTGATTTTTTTACCAAGCATGGCCATAAACAGATCGACAGTTCATCATTAATCCCCGCCCAAGATCCAACCTTATTATTTACCAATGCGGGCATGAACCAGTTTAAAGATCTCTTTTTGGGTAATGAAAAACAAAGCTATAAAACTGCCGTTACTATCCAAAAATGTGTACGCGCTGGTGGAAAGCATAATGATCTAGATAACGTTGGATTTACTAAGCGCCATCTTACCTTCTTTGAAATGATGGGGAATTTTTCATTTGGTGACTATTTCAAAAAAGAAGCGATTTTTTACGCTTGGACCTTTTTAACCAAAGATTTAGGAATAGATCCAAATGAGATGTTCGTTTCTGTCTACGAACAAGATGACGAAGCATTTGAAATCTGGAACAAAGATATGAAAGTTCCTGCAGAGCGCATCATGCGTTTTGGTAAAAAAGATAACTTTTGGCAAATGGGAAATTCAGGACCTTGCGGTCCTTGCACCGAAATTTACGTTGACCAACGCCCACAAAGTGAACGAGCAACCCTGCCAACCTATGAAGATTTTGATAAGGGCAGACTGCTTGAAATCTGGAATAACGTATTTATGCAATTTGATCTCCAAGAAGATGGCACTCTTAACCCACTTAAACAAACAGGGGTGGATACTGGTATGGGGCTCGAACGAGTTACCTGTGTTTTACAAGGTGTCGATACGGTCTACGAAACAGATATTTTTATCCCTTTAATCAAAGCAATCGAAGAACTTACTGGTGTCGAGTACGCCAAA
>CANNBR010000005.1 GCA_947502805.1 bacterium | reverse complement strand
CAAGGCCGAACTTTTTACCTTCGTCACGATCATTCTGAGTTTTAATATCTACCATATTAATGATAACTTCTTGCGCTAGCCCACCTGGAAGCACAAAAAACCAAACAGCATTTGTTGTTCGCGCTTGAGAAGAAAGTTCGTCAGCCCCTTGCACAAAAAACTGCTGTATCTCAAATGTCTGCGGCCATGAAGGAGCTACTGGTGCGTACTGCACAACTACGGGAGTAAATATTTTGGCACCATTAGAATCAAGCTTATTTGTTTCTTGCTCCAGCCGAACTTTTCGCTCCTGCATATCAAACACTATTTTTTGAATTTTCTGAGTCGTAAGCCCTCGCTGCCACGCTTCCGCCATAAAAGCATTAAGCGCAGTAACAAAGGCTTTTTGTTCATAAAGAGGTCTTCGCTTGAAAAGGTTTGGGATAGCAACAGCAGTTATAAGACCGATAATTGCTATCACAAACACTAATTCTATAATCGAAAAGCCTGGACGGTTTTTATTACAAAGTCCAAGCACTTATCCACTCTTCTTGTGGGCCATCTTCCCCAGCTGCTCCCCAAGAATAAAGTTCATACGGATGCGGTCCACCAGGGGTACGCTCATATTGAAATTCTTGTTTCCAACCATCAGGACGCATGCGTTTTTCACCATCTACTTCTAGAGGTTTAATATACTCACCATCCCATCCTCGCACTCCTTCTGGGGCAATAATGAGATCTTCCAATACTTCTGGGTATCTATTTGGTTGCACTGAAGAATAGTAGACATCAATAGCCTGACTAATCGCACGCAAGCTTGATTCTGTAGTAGATTTTTTTGCACTTTTCATCGCTGAAGTTATTCCTGTTACAACAGCAGTCGCAAGTAAGCCAACAATCAACATGTAGAACACAAGTTCCACGATACTAAATCCAGGGTTAAGTGATTTTTGCCTAATCGATATCATTCAAAGACTCCTTTTCTTAAAAAACTAGCTTATCCAGCCATTTGATTCATTTGTGACAGAGGCATCATAATTGAAAGTACAATAAAGCCCACAATTACTGAGGTAATAATAGTCATGATAGGGCTAATTAATACGGTCAGATTATCTGCAAACTCTGCTAACTCTTTTTCGTAATTACTTCCAACTAATAAAAGCATTGTGTCCAATTTACCGCTTTGCTCACCGGTGTTTATCAAATAAGTTGCCATAGGCGGAAAAATGCCAGTCTGTTTTAAATACTGAGCCATCTGACCTTGCTTAATAATCTTTTCACGAGCTTCTTTAAGTGATTTTTTAAGAATGCGATTATCAACAATGCTCACTACAATATCAAGCGCTTCAGGAAGATTTACTCCTCCTTCTAAAAGCATACCCAGCGTTCCACAAAATTGAACAATCGCTCCCGTACGAGTGAATAATGAAATAATAGGAAGACGTAATTTTATTTTATCAATCGTAAGCGCACCACTCACCGTTGAAGCCCAATATACATAGGAAAAAACAATCGCTCCTATAATCCCAACAAGTAACAAGTAGTGATAGATAATGAAATTAGAAAAACTCATTATCATACGGGTTGGTAAAGGAAGCTTCATACCTAAGCCTTCAAAGGTGACAGCCAATTCAGGGACCACAAGCACCATAAGTGCGCATGAAACAGCCAAAATCAATGTAAGTTGAATAAAAGGACCACGCAAAGCACTACTTACTTTTGACTGTAGCTCGCCCTGACGCTCTAAATAATGCGTAAGCTTTTCAAGAATAACTTCTAATTTACCACTTGCTTCACCTGAACGAACAAGTTGCACATAAATATTTTCAAACACATAGGGGTACTGTTTTAGCCCATCTGCCAAAGATTGGCCTTCTTTAATGCCATCTTTAACGGTAACTATGATTCGGTTCATCTTCCCTTCAAATTGCTCTGACAATAACTCAAGAGCTTGCACCAGATGAATACCGGAACGAAGAAGAACTGCCAATTGTTTAGTGAAAAGAAGTTTATCTTTTAAAGGAACAGATGCTTGAAAAAAACGCTGGATAGAACTTTCTGCACTGGCCGCTTTATGTGCAGAGATAATACTGATAGGGAAAAATCCTTGTTGCTGTAATAACTCACGAGCACTCCCTAATGATGGAGCATCAAGTGTGCCATTTACTTTTTTGCCTACTTTTGAAAAGGCCTGATAAGAAAAAAGTGCCATTGCCAACCCCTTGCTCTACGCGCTTTTTATCTGAACTTTTCTTTTTTTATTTCATGCTACACTACTCTTTATGTGTCTTATTTTATGCTTTTCACAAGGGAGTACTGATGAATAAAGAGCTTTATTTAGCAATTTTAGCATGCATCTTTTTTAGTCATAGTGCAAAACCTACAACTAAGCAACGTGCGACTACTGAACAACCTTATGAGGCTATAAAATCTCATAAAGAACATAGAGTTGGTAAAAAAAAAGCTTTTCAAACCCAAACCACTCAGCCAGGTTTTGTTCTTCTTGATCCTAAAGCTACCGTTATCATGCAACAACCAATAAATGAGCCTCTCTTTGCAAATCGCTACAACGAGAATAAAAAACGAGTTAATCTTTTTGTTACTAAAATAGATTTTACGAAAGATGGTGTTTCTCTTTTTCTAAATCAGACATTCAACAACCGTGAATATGGAGCTGAATATTTATCGTATAGCCTAAATCATCTCTCTCAATTTTTAGAATTTGCTCATGCAAACAAACAGTCTCCCGAATTTATTGAAGGAGCTTTACGTCTCTTTAATCAAAAAATAAAAAATTCACCTTTTTTAACAGCTTCAGCTTTAGAACGATTTTTAGAACGAGCAAGTCCTCACTTTCAAGAACACCTTGCCGTTACTCCTTTTAGTCTCTGGCAAGAATCAAAACACCTTCTTTCTCAAGCATTTCGAGAAAAATTTTCTTTTGCCCAAAAAGATCCCCTTGGATTTTTTGAATATGTTTCAAAAAACCTAGCTCATGAAGTACAAATAAATATGATAACTCCTGAACGAGTACGCGCAACCTGTATGCGCTTTTTAAGTTGCACCACCGATAAAATTATTTGGTCACCTTCAGACCAAATAGAAACCTGGCGCTCTTTCAAAAAAATTGGCGACAACTTCCATGCGCTACACTTAAAAAAAGTAATTCCAGATGAACTTGATGCCAATGAACTATACTGGAGCTTAATCGAACGTTACTGCTATTTCTTAAAACTTACTGGCACACGCCTCTCGCTTGATACGTGCAGAACTATTAAACAAGACCTTTCTGATAGATCAATCCCTTGGTTACTCCAAAAAGAACAAGAATCAGTATTGGAAACAAAAATGGAACGGCTCACGGTCGCCGTGCTGGAAACCGAAGCAAAAATTCATGCTCATTCACAGGGCATTATTACCGATACGCTCATGGTTAAACATTCGTAAAAACCTACACCCAGCAAGATTTCATTGAAAAACCCGACCTAAAAAGTATAATGAATACAAAATTATTCTCATAAACTTTTTAAATCAGGACTTTGAGCTCATGGACAGTTTCAAAAAAATTCTCTTTGTTTTTCTCGCTTTTACAGTAGGGAAAATTATTTCAATATCTTTCCCTACAAAAACAGTTACTACAGCACTTACCATTACTGTAAATACTTCTGTAGTTCAATGCCCTGCCCTCTATAACGCTGAAGCAACCCAGAAACTTTGGCATGCTATTGTAAAAGACGATCTCATTGCAGCACAAAAAGCAATTGATGAAGGGGCTAACCCCAACGGAACAAGCCAAGAAGATTTTCTTCTTTTAGCAACAAAACTCAATCACCTCTTTACGATTAAACTTCTTATCTTTCACAAAGCCAACGTGAATACCAAGTGTAAAATTTCAGGGAAAACTTCTCTCATTATCGCATGCATTTATGGACTACCAGAAATCGCAGCTGAGCTTTTAATCGAAAAGGCCGATTACACTTTACGCGATAAAGAATATGATAGAAATGCTCTAGAATGGACCGAAGTTATGGCAGCCCTCCATACTGGAACTGAAAAGAAAATTGATTACCTACGCTGCAAAAATCTTATTCGTAAAAAAATGCTCAACGATATACCTGCTATGATTACTCAAATCAAAAAATAAACCTTCTCTATTAAAAAAAATTAAAGGCTTCGTAATTGAGGCCTTTTTTTATCTTTAAAAATGGAAGCGCATTAATAAATCTTGATCTCTATTTTTAAATATATTTCACATTACGCGCCAATAGCATCACGAGAACAAGCTTATTGGCTATAATATATTGCGAAAAGCATAGTCCCATAGCTATAATGAGATATGTAATTTTTCATTAAGCTTAACTGTATTGGATATCCATGGGAAAACTAAAGCTCATTCTTATTCTCACGCTTTTATCTCATATCCCTATTATCAAACCTTCTGCCGCATTTATATGTGCATTATGGATAAGATCTGAGGAAAAATATAAACCAAAAGCACTAGAAAAAAAACAAGAGCGGGAAAGTACCTATCAAGATTCGACTATCGCCCATGAACAGCTTTTTTTCCCAGACAATGAGGATCAAGAAGATACTGCCAAAAACTAAACGTTCCTTATTTATCAGTCTTGCAAAACAGTATTCATTTGCCCAAAAGGTACTAGTTTCGTTTGCATTAATTCGCCGCTATAGTCTCCGCCGTAAATTAAATATGATTGTACGGGAACTGCTTCGGCTGCATTCTTTTGCGAGAGACCATAAAAGTAGCGAATGTTTTTTATAAACTCAGGCTGGAAGGTTGTCCCCGATTTTATTTCTATAGCCTTGATCTTTCCACCCCATTCACCAATCAAATCAACTTCATATCCAGTTTTATCACGCCAAAAATAAAGATTAGGCGCTTTTGCTTGATTTAATCGCCCTTTCAAAATTTCTAAAATAACCATATTTTCATAAAGAGCGCCTTTTAGATAATGGGACCCTACTTGTGACTCAGTTTCCATTCCCAATAAATGACAGGCAAGCCCTGTATCGCAAAAATATATTTTTGGCATTTTAGTAAGTCGTTTACTAAAATTTTTGTAAAAAGGCTGAAGAAAAAAAATTATGTAACTTGCCTCAAGTATTGAAAGCCATCTACGCGCAGTCATACTTGAAATACCACAATCTTGAGCTAAAGAAGTTATGTTAAGTAGTTGTCCAACGCGCCCAGCACATAACTTCATAAATGTTTGAAAATCACTAAGATTTTCTATGTTTGTTATTTGACGAACATCGCGTTCCACATACGTGTGAATATAACTTGGAAAAAATTCCTCAGAAGACATCTGTTTATCGTAAAGTCGCGGATACCCTCCTTTGAAAATATTTTTATTCATATCGGGGAGCATGCCAAGCTCTTCTAAGCTCAATGGTAATAATTTTGTCACACCAATTCTACCTGCAAGTGATTGTGTAATTTTTTCATTCAATAAAAAATTCTGCGAACCAGTTATCACATAACGTCCAGTCTCTGGAGAATCATCCACAACTCCTTGCAGGTAAGAAAAAAGCTCAGGAACATGCTGCGCTTCATCAAAAATAGCTCCTGCTTTATACTTATTCAAGAATGCTCGAGGGTCCAGTCTAAATGAATCCTGTACATCAAAATTTTCAAAAGAAACATAGGGTAAGTGAGGAAAATGAGAGCGTGCAAGAATCGTTTTTCCTGATTGACGAGGTCCAGTAATACTGATAATTGGATATATCTTTGAAAAGCGCTCCAAAATAGGAGCCAAGGAACGTTTATACATTTACATCTCCCAAAAAGCCAAATCTAACATCTAATGTTAAGTTTGGCACAAAAAATTTAATTTTTAAAGTTTTTAGAAAAAAACATCATTATATAATCAGTTTTATCTTTGATAAATAAGCTTATATTTATTAAAAAAGCCAAATTCAATATCCAATGTTGAATTTGGCCAAGAGCTGTTTTCTATGCTTTATTTTAACAAGAGGTCGTTATTTTTTTCAAAGTCTTTATACAATAAACTTGGTTGCACGCCAGTATTGTTTTGGTACTTAGCGCTTGCATATCGATCATAGTCACCTTCAATGGTATGGTAAAAAATCTGACAAATTTCTACTCCACGATAAATGCGAATCGGCTGAATACAAAACATTTCAAGTGTCCAAAAACCAGCAAATCCAACATCTCCAAACCCTGCAGTCACATGAATAAAAAGACCAAGCCTGCCAATAGAAGATCGCCCTTCAAGCATTGGGACATAACAATCGGTCTTCGTGTATTCGATAGTTCTACCCAAATATAAAGTATTTTTTTCCAGCACTAATCCTTCTTCTGGAATAGTAAGCTGTGTGACCGGATTGGGAGTTTTCATATCAAGGACCGTAGTATCGTAGGTCAAAAGATCTTCATGTAAACGCAAGTTATAACTGTTCGGGCCAACCTGGGATTCTTGAAATGGCTCAATAAGTATTTTTTTACCCATCTGTTTCTTTATTTCTCTGCCAGAAAGGATCATCTCATTCCTCTTTTTTTATGCATTTTTTCGAGATATTTTGCTGAGAATACCACTGTTTAAAAACAAGATAAAATTCAATTCAGCTTCGATCTTTAGCTAATAAATGGTGTATTTTTGTTACAGAAACTCGCTAGACAGAATAGATTGATTTGCGTGAATAAAAATCCTTGTTAGACTCTTTTTTAAAGAGATTTTTAATGCAAGATACATAAGGAGTAGCCATGCACAGTAATGCCCTTGATACTCAAATTATTGAATCGATTAAGGAAAAAAGTTCCCTTTTCCATCTTCTTTCGACAGAAGTTTCAAAAGTTATTGTTGGACAAGAAGAAATCATCACTTTTATAGAACTTGCCATTCTTTGTAATGGACACATTTTACTTGAAGGTGTTCCTGGTGTTGCAAAAACAACCATGATCAAAGCTGTCAACAAAGCACTCGATCTTCATTTTTCACGCATTCAATTTACTCCTGACTTGCTTCCCGCTGATCTTATCGGAACCTTGATCTACAGCCCAAAAACACAAGAGTTTATGACCAAAAAAGGTCCTATTTTTGCAAACCTTGTACTCGCCGATGAAATCAATCGCGCTCCTGCAAAAGTGCAAGCAGCTCTTCTTGAAGCGATGCAAGAACATCAAGTAACTATTGGCTCAGAGACATTCCCTCTTGCTATGCCTTTCTTAGTGTTTGCTACACAAAATCCAATTGAACAAGAAGGCACTTATCGCTTACCAGAAGCACAAGTGGATAGATTCATGTTTAAACTTTTAGTGAAGTATCCAAGCAAGGAACAAGAACGAGAAATTCTCCACAAAAAAATAGACCTTGCCGATATTAGTCCCGTTCTTTCAAAAAAAGATATTTTTGCGGCTCAAGCGCTCGTCAAACAAGTGTATGTCGATGATCGAATTAAAAGTTACATTGTTGATCTTGTATTTGCCACACGTGATCCTAAATCATACAATTTGAACGATCTGATTCCTCTCATTCAATATGGAGTTTCTCCTCGCGCTACCCTTGCATTACAGTATGCTGCACAGGCTTATGCCTTTTTACGAGGACGTCATTTTGTTATTCCTGATGATATCAAAGCGGTTGCTCCTGCTATTTTGCGTCATCGACTACTCCTTTCCTACCAAGCAGAGGCAGAAGAGATTTCACCAGATACCGTAATACGAAAAATTCTATCTACAGTACCAGCTCCATAAAAATTTTTATTACCATGGGGCAAACTTGACAAGGGAAACAGTACGCAGGTATTGTTCATTCATTGGCCCTTTTAAAAGGACGTTTGTATGAGACATCCGTTTTGGATCCTAAACACATCACTCTTAGTTCTCCTGCTCGTATGTGCAGGTTTCATTTTTTTTACTCAACAAACACTCCCTAAAAAATTAGGCGGTGGAAAAAAATCTTTGATAATAAGACCTATAGCTGCTTTTCCTATTGATACTGAAACAGTTGTTATCGCAAAAATTTATGAAAATGATCTTTTTGATACCTATCATGAAAAAATTATGCCTCCCGTAGAACCTAATTATATCAGCCCAATTCCTGTCCCTCCTTCTCCTACACAAGTTGTAATACCTGAAGAAGCGGTAATTCCATTCTTGCCTCCACTACAAGTAACACTTAAAGGAATTATGATTCTCAATGATGAGAGCAAGAATGTGGTTATCATTGAAGACAATGCAACAAGAAAAGAAGAAAATTATAAAGTTGGTGATTCATTAGAAGATGCACAACTTATTCGCATTCTTCATAATCGCATCATTCTCATTCGCTCAAATGGTCAGTTTGAAACCTTGTACCTCAGCGAAAAAGATGTTGTTGATCAAACAGTTGAAAATGACCAAAAAGATGGATGGGCGCAAACTGTAAGAAAAATTTCTAATGTTTCTATAGAAATTGATCCAACATCATTTGTCGAGGTTGTTCCGACGCTTGCTCAGTTTATTGACCTTTTTGACATCACCACCATTTACAAACGAGGAAAAAGTGTCGGGTGTCGCATAGGAAAAATTACACAAGGCTCTTTACCTGAAGCTCTTGGATTTGAACCGAGTGACATTATCCTTTCGATAGCTGGCACACCTACAAGCTCCACTGAAAATCGTTTTGAAATTTATCAACACCTTCTTACTTTAAATCTATCTGATTCTTTCACTGTAAATTGCGAACGTGGAGGACAGCCATTTGCTTTTGCAGTAGAACTCAAAGACCTTAAAGATCCTCTTACTTTTTCTACCAAACAACTTACAGAAGAATATAAAGCTGTTGGAATTCTTACCGGTCCAAGTCCAGAAGAATTAGAAGAAGAACGTATCCAGATCCTTAAAGATCGTTACACTTTTGCACAAACAGCACAGGACATTCTTATAGAGCAAAAAGAACAGATGATAACTGAAAGCAAAAAAGATAAAGTAAAAAATCATTCACTTTCAAATGAATCGTAGAACCTATGAATAAAAAACTTTTTCTCTCTCTCGGTATTTTAGCATTGGTAGGCGGTTTTTCTGTAACCATAATCGCTGAAGACCATCCACAAACTCGTTCATTACTAGGCTCATTTGATAAAGCTAAAAATACTATTTCTGATGCCATTCCAACACCTCCACCTATTGATACAAAAGCACTTAAATTTAAACCAGAACTTACAAATGAAGAAAAGCATGAAGATCCTTTTACTTCTAGTAAGGACTCTCCCTTCCAGCATTTTGTGCCAACACCTAAAAATGATCCTGTTACAAAAACTCCACAAGAAAAAGTAAAGCAAGCTATTCCAGAAACAGTTGAACAAAAAGCTAAAAATCGCGCACTCGCAAAAGAAGAAGAAGAAAAAGATCAACTTGTTCGTTTTTATTTTGAAGATGCTTCCCTTGAAAACCTTGTCCGCTACATTGAAGAATTATTCGCTATAAAATTTTTTGTAGATGATGACCTTAATCCTACACCTCCAGGCGGAGCACTTCTTAAAGGAAACAAGATCACCTTTAAAACAAATAAACCAATGACCCGTGATGCAGCGTGGACACTGTTTCTCAAGTTCCTTGATATGGCAGGGCTCTCTGTTGTTGAAAGCCAAATCACTGGCTTCTATCGCATAACAACAGTTACAAACGCAAATAAAGAAGTTCTTCCAACCTTCTTCAATACAAGTTCTACCACCCTCCCTGACAATAGCCTCAAGATTCGTTATATTTTCTTCGTAAAAAACTCATCACTTGCAACTATCCAAACAGTTGTCGGACAACTTGTAAGCTCAACAGCACTTGTTGATACCTTCCCTGATTTAAATGCAATCATCATTACTGATAAAGCAGTCAATATTCGTTCTTTAATGAAGATTGTACATGAGCTTGATAAAGAAATGCCGGAAGCTATGTCTATTTTACGACTGAAAAAAGCTGATGCTACTGATGTTTATAATCTTTATACTGATCTTACTAAAACAGAAAGCCCTCAGGGCATGGCACGATTCTTTGGACAACGAGCACAACCTGATTCACTCTATTTTCCTGCAAATGCGCGTCTTATTGTGGAACCAAGAACCAACTCACTTATTCTACTTGGACCTGCAAAATCACTCGCAAAAATCGAAGAATTTGTAGCAAAATACATCGATGTTGAACTTGATATGCCCTACTCACCTCTCTATATTTATGAAGTTCAGTATTTGAATGCGGCAAACCTCGCAACAATTCTCACAAGCGTTGTTTCTTTTGGACAAGGTAGCGCTGCAGCAACTTTTGGAGGAGTGCGTAACGGAAATGAATATTTCGGACCAATAAATATTACAGCAGAACCAACAGGTAACCGTCTTATTATTAAAGCAGAAGAGCGTGATTACAAAAAACTTCTTCCTATTATTAAAGAGATGGACATTCTTCAACCTGAAGTTGCTATTGAAGTGCTTATCATCAATGTTTCTTCAACTGATAAAAAAGTAGTTGGTTCACAACTTCACAATAAAGCTGCTAACTCTCCGTTCAAAAATGTTAACTTTCAAACATCAGGATTTGTTACTCCAGGCGGACCTTCTGGTCCAGTTGTTAATGCAACAACTGGTTCTTTATTAGGTAATTTAATTTCATTAGCAACGGGCGGAACAGCAGGCGATGGATCAACCTATATGACTATCGGAGATGCTGCCAATGGAGTGTGGGGAATTTTCAAAGCACTTAAGTCTTTTAGCGATACAAGCATTATCGCTAACCCCTTCTTACTTTCTACTAACAACTATGCGGCTTCTGTTTCTGTTGGTACAACTCGCCAAGTACAAACAGGAAGTGTTATCAGCGCACAAGGCCCAACAGCAAGTTTTGATAGCTTACCTGCAAATTTAACGGTAAACATATCTCCTCAAATTAGCCTTGATAGCAGCGTACAAATGTCTATCACGGTAAACTTAACTGACTTTTCTAGTACAGATAATGCGAGTGGTAACACCTTCACTAAAGCTGTAACAACTTCTGTTTCGGTAAAAAATCGTGAAATTGTAGTGCTTGGCGGTCTTACAAAAAATCAAGTTACTGAGGTAGAAACAAAAGTTCCTATCTTGGGAGATATTCCTCTTCTTGGATGGCTCTTTAAAAACAAACAAAAAACAACCATCAAAACTAATATTTTGATCTTTATTTCCCCTCGCATTCTTACTCTTAAGTCTGATGAAGATATTGATTACTACACCCTTAATAAATCACAAGAAGCTAAAGAGCTTGTAGGTGAAATGAGTAGCCCGGCCAGCAAGAGAGATCCTTTAAATCGCATGTTTTTTGGAAATAATGCACATGACAAAGAAATTGGAAAATTTTTAGACAATGATCCTAATCTTAAAGGCAGAGATGGCACTATAACAAAACCACATAAGCGTGCTTTACGAAAACGAAAAAAACATTCGCAAAAATTAGAAAATGATCAAAAAATTCAAGAGCAACTATCCTCATCCACTGATAATTCGACTGAGTTTCTGGAAAAATCAAAATCAAAGTCACGGGCAGGTCGATTCAAACGAAGCGAGGATCCTTCATGATACAAAATGTATTTCTTCCTGACCGCATAGGAACTTACTCTCTTTTTCGTAAAAAAATTGTAGGAATTCATATAACCCCACAAAAAATATATGCCACAGTACTTATTGCTGAAGGCAGATCTCTCACACTAACAAAAACCTACTTGCAGGAAGTTATTCAAGAAAAGAATACTCAACAAGAAAAAACCTCAGAAGCCTTAGCTGAACTTATGAAAAAAGTGGGATCATACGATTCATTAATTTCCACCCTTACAAGCTCATACGTTACGTTCAAAGAGTTACGTTTTCCTTTTATTACCAAAGAAAAAATAGCCCTCGCGCTTCCCTATGAAATTGAACCATTTCTACCATTTCCTTTGTTAGATGCTTTCTTTGATTTTTCAATTGTAAAAATAAACATGGAAAAAAACTACTCCGAAGTAATTGTTGCTGCTGTTCAAAAAAAACATCTCTATGACCATCTACAGCTTTTCTCAAAGGCAGCTATACATCATGAAATTATCACCGTTGATATGCTCAACGTCTATGGATTATATGAAAAGATACATCATCTTTACCCGATGGAAGAAAATGGCATTATTGCTGCATGGGATGATGCAATGATACACATAGCCTACCTTCATGAAGGGGTCATTAAAACAGTGCGTTCGCTGATAAAAGATAAGGATGAGCGCAAGACCTGGCAATCACTTTTTTTTACTCTGCAATCATTTTCTCAAGAATATGGAACCATTAAAAAAGTTCTTTTCATGCAAACAGATCTAACAACCGTATCTCAAGCACAAGAGCAGCTTGGTATACCTTGTGAGCTCTTCACTCTAAGGAAAAATCTTTCTGCTTTAGGCATAACACAAAAAGACACTGAAACTACCACTGAAGAACCCAATCTTTTTAGCCTAGCTGCGGCTTACCCTTCTTCTTTTACAGCTGATTTTACTCTTGCCACAGAACAACAACAAAGCAAGCAAGACTCACTTTTAAAACAGCAGATTATTGCTTGTGCAGGGCTTACCACTATTCTTTTGTGTGCCATGTTTATTCATACTTTTTTGCAAGTGCATAAACTTTCTAGCGCAGTAAATTCAACTCGTGAATCCATTGTAAAAGAACTTAAGAAAAGTTTTCCCTCTATTAAATCAGGGAATCTTGTGCAGGCTATGAAGACTGCAAAACAGGCTGTTTCTAAGGAAGAAGAAATTTGGTTTTCTTTTTCAAGCCAAACACGCCATTCATTTTTAAAATACCTCTATACACTTAGCACAAAAATAGAACCTGAAATTTTAGGATTACAGCTAAAAAAAATGATCATCAATAAAGATACTATTCTTCTTGAAGGAAGCATCAGAAACTTTGATGCAGCTACAATTCTTGAGCAAGAACTCAAGGATTCTCATCTCTTTGTGCATGTTCCTTCTTTAGAAAAAACAGATTTTTCTGTTCCACTTACTCTTAGCAAACAAGGAGATGTGATATGAGTTTTTTAAAAACCATTCAAGAGATTGCTCTTCCTTTAGAAACTTCTGAATTTTATCGAAATATAGGTATTTTTTTAGGATTCTTAATCTTGATAACAGGTGGAATTATGTACTATCACCACACAGAAACAACAGCACTCAGAAGCTCTTTACAGAAGATGTATAAAACTCAACAAGAAGCAAAAATTATTCTTGAAAAACAAAAAGTTGTCATGAAACTAAAAGAAGATGTTAATACTGTTCTTGAAGAAGACAAAAATTTCAAACTAAAAAACTTTTTCGATGAAACAACTGGAAGACTTGGTATTTCTTCATATCAAGTTAAAGAAGCTGAAGTTTCTGATGATATTTTGCAAAAACTGTACACTGAGATAAAAATAAATGTGCAATTCAAAGGTATTTCAACAAAACAATTGTGCGAATTGCTCCAAGCACTAGAACAAAAAGCCCGTGTCTATACAAAAGAACTCACCATTATTAAAAAAAATGACTCCCTGGATGTCACACTTACTATTGCAACACTTAAATCTGCCATTAGCCTTAGTAAGAAGGGATAACAGAAAGGACTTGTACTATGAATAAGCGCTCTACTAACTATTTTTTATCAACTCTTTTTTGTCTTTTTTTCTCTTCGCTTAGTTATACACTAACGCCAGAGGCAAAAACTGTTTTAGCGCCTCAAGAAATAAAAGAATCTAGCTTTCTAAAAAAAGACTCTCCTTATAAAGGAGTACCAACACCTTTGCAGCCTTCCACAGGACAAAAGATTTGGTTTAAATTTAAAGATGAACCACTTGTAGATGTTGTTCACTCTATAGCAAGCGCCATGAACATAAACGTTGTTCTCCCGCAAGGCCAAGATGTTCTTACTACAAAAATCACCTATCAGTTCCCCGATAAAATTTCAGTAACTCAAGCTCATGAAAAATTACTTTCAATACTAAAATTAGCAGGTTACCTCTTTATCCCTCAAGGGGAATTTTATTACATCATTAAAAATGACAAGGACCTTAACAAACAAACACTTCCTCTTTATATAAATACTCCACCTTCTGATTTACCTGATATTGATCAAATGATTCGCTATGTCTATTACTTTGCAAACATACAGGTCCCTGCTGCAGCAAGTAGTGGTGGATTTGGTGGTGGCGCAAGTGGAAATGCTTTACAAACATTCCTTACTGATACTCTTTCAAAAACTTTTACCTATATGGTTGATCCGAATATTAATGGCATTATTATGACCGATTATTCGCGAAATATTCGTTCAATTATGGAAATTGTAAAAGAGATAGACTCCCATGGATTTACCGATTCAATTGAAATTCTGCCACTCACCCATACCGATGCAACAACAATTACTAGCCTTCTCATGACACAACTTATCAACTCTGCAGCTAGTTCTGGAGGGCAAGGCGGTGGTTTTGGTGGCGGCGGTTTTGGTGGTGGAGGATTTGGGCAACCAGTAGCATCACAAGCAACACCATCTGCATCTTCTTATTTTACTCCAACAACAAAGGTTGTCGCTGAAACCCGCTCTAACTCTCTTATTATTATGGGGAAAAAAGACGCCATAGCTCGCATTAAAGATTTTGTAATAAAATACATAGATGTCTCTCTTGATAGCGGCAATTCAATTCTTCATATCTATCCTTTGCAATACCTTAACGCACAAACATTTGCCCCAATTTTAACACAAATAGTTAACTCACAATCAGGTGGATCAAGTATTGGTGGTGGCTTTGGTGGAAGCACTGGACAATCAAGTGGAACAACTAACCCTTCTGCCGGAAAACAATATTTTAAAGGAGTCATTATTCAAGCCGAAATAGTTACTCCTATTACTACAGCAACAAATACTTCGGGTGGGACCTCAAGTGGAACTGCACCTCAAGCTGCACAACAAGGCGGAAATCGTTTAATTATTGCAGCATTACGCGAAGATTGGGCTCGTCTTAAACGACTTATATCTGATCTTGATAGACCACAACCGCAAGTTGCTATTGAAATGCTTATCGTCGACTTCACCTTAACGGGAAATCAATTTTTAGGCAGCCAAGTACGTAATAAACAAGGAATGCTCCCACAGGGAGTCTTTGCCCAAAACTCAACTTTGGGGGCACTACAATTTAATAATCCTACTAACCCTGCATTTGATGGGTTAATGTCTAACCTGTTACAAGCACCAGATGCTGATGGTAATAACCTCGCAGGCGGTGCCCCTCAAGGAACCTTTGTTTTATCTCTTCAAGATAATGTAAACACCGGGATTGCGTGGGTTATGGAAGCGCTCTTGAGTTACACAAACGTAACTATTCTTTCACATCCTTTTACTGTTACCTTGAACAACCAACCTACCTCATTTACTGATAACCAAACACTGCTCTTACCAGGATCTGCGACCGTTAAAAAAGGAGCTACCTATGTTCCAATTAACCCAGTTACTGCAGCGCTACAACTCAATATCACCCCAATGATAAATGGAGAAAATTATATAAACTTGGGACTTAATATTAATATTAGTGAATTCACCACAGGAACCTCTCAAATTAATCGAATTATTCAAACCAATGCTAATGTTAAAGATGGACAAGTTTTAATTCTCGGTGGACTTACAAAAACGACGACTGCCATGAGCCATCTTTCTACCCCAGGCCTTGAAAACATACCAATTATTGGCTGGCTATTTAAGAAAAAAACTAAAGGTGTTATTAAATCGAATCTTGCTGTATTTATATGCCCACGGATTATACAAAGTACTAATGGTTACTGTGATCCATTTACTGCTGAAAAGTTTTCCATTGCAACTGATTCAGTCAGCTTAGATAAAAACTTCACTGCGCTACGTGATCCTATTACTCGTTGGTTTTTTGGCTCTTCGCATGAAATTACGAATGAACAAAAAGTTTCTGATTATGTAAACAGAAAACAGTTTGTAACTGAACAGAATTATAAAAAATCAAAAGCTCTAGCTCAGGCAACAGGCACATCAAAACAGCTTCCAACACCGCCAATGCCCGTTAAAAAAGAAACCACTTCTAAAGTTATTTCACCCTTAAAAGTGGCTCACGTTTCTCAAAAAACCAATAAAGAAACAATTATTTTAACAACAAAAAATAATGCTGAACAAGCAGAACTGAAACGCTTATTCTCTACCTTCAGCCAAAGTAGTTCTATGCATGACTTAGCAACTCAGACGAAAGCAAATCTTCTATAAAAAGAAGTCTGTTATATTTTGCAAGAAATTCACCACGTGAAGCACCACCAGCTTGTATTTGTCCTGAACTTGTACCAACTGCTAGATCAGCCAAAATATTCTCATCAGTTTCTCCATTACTACATGCAATAACCGTATTAAGTCCTTGACTCTGGCAAGAGCTCACCGATTCTAAAAATTCTGTAAGAGTTGAAACTTCAGCCAAACGAATAATGGATGCATTTGTCACCTGACGAGCACCAAGCCCCTGTGATAATAGAGCACTATGAGAAAAGCCTTGATTAGCAGCTAATTGGATAGTACCACCAAGTGCATCAAACAAAGAGTTACCTCCTTTAATATCCTGCCATGCAAGACCATTTTCCAAAGAATAAAGAGGATACGAATCACACATTTTTTTGTAGATAACTATAAGCTGATCCGCGGTTTTTTGTTCTGTACCCCAAGTGTATGTTTTTGTTCTTATATCAAAAAGTTGATCTGCTGCTGCATCAATACCAAGAACAAAGACATTTTCCATTTGTGTGTTCTTAAGAGCTTCCATTAAAAGCTCAAATGGCTCATAGGGATCGTTATACGTAGAAAAAATTCCACCACTTTCTGCTATTGCGGTCATGCGACCCTGTTTTTTTAAAAGCGCTCTGTATTCATGAAAAACCGTAAGACCATGTTCAAGTGCCATTCTAAAATTTTGAGCACCAACAGGAACAAGCATTACATTTTGAAAAGGAAAACCATTCGATAAAACCTTCCCCCCACTAAGAACATTTATTAAAGGAAATGGTAACGAAACAGAGGCGCATCCTTGTAGTTGTGCTACTGTTTCAAAAACTTCCATCTGTTCAACCGCCGCCTGTGCTTTACATACCGCTAAACTAGCAGCAAGAGTGACATTTGCGCCAAGATTTTTTCTTTCTGGAGTTGCATCAAGCTCAGATAAAATAGCATCTAATACATGCACTTCAGGAACTTTTCCCACAAATGCTGGCCCAACAATTGACTCAAGATTATAGACTGCTTTTTGCAGTCCCTGACCAGCGCAACGCAATCCACCATCTTTCAAAATAAACAGCCCTTCTTGATCACTTAAAGGATCAGAGGGTACAGAAGCCGAAACAAATGTACCATCTTCTAAAACCATCTCACATGAAAGAGCGGGAACCCCACAGGAGTTAACTATTTCTCGGCCAAACACTTTACTAATCTTCATGACTCTCCTTCTCTTTTTTCCTATTTTTTATCAGAAGCTCCCTCTTTTGCTGAAGGAATACACATAACTCCACATTCTTTAAGTGCTTGTGGTGCTACAGGAGTTGGTGAATGCATCATAGCATCATATCCACGCTGAGTTTTAGGGAATGCTATTACTTCTCGAATGGAGGCGGTATTAGAAAGAATCATAATCAGACGATCAAGACCAAGAGCAATGCCACCAGAAGGAGGGAATCCATACTCTTGTGCTTCTAAAAAGAACCCGAATTTTTCTTGAATTTCTTTTTCAGAAAGCCCTAAAAGTTCAAAAATCTTATGTTGCATTTGTTTATCATGAATCCGAATTGATCCACCGCCTACCTCAGAACCATTACATACTAAATCATATGCTTGCGCCTTCATTTGATCAGGAGTGGTTTTGTCCCACCCTTCAGCTGGTTGAGTAAAAGGATGATGAGCAGAGCTCCATGCCTTTCTTGTTTCATCCCACTCAAGAAGAGGGAAATTAACAATCCAACAAAAATGTAAGGTGTTTGGCTTAATGAGGTTCAATTCTTGCGCAAAAGCTATGCGAAGTTTACCAAGCGTCGACCAGGCTTCTTTATAAGCGCCCGCAACAACAAATAAAGTATCACCTTGTTTAAGATCTTTAATAACAGACTGAACTGTATCAAAAAAGTTTGCTGGTAAAAACTTAGAAACAGGAGATTCTATTGATCCATCTGCTGCAAAATGGATATACAATAATCCCTTTGCTCCTAAATGTTTTGATTTTTCAACCCACCCTTCAAGTTCAGAACGAGTAAATTTTTTATTTTGAATATGAAGAGCCCCAATTCTACCACCTTGCAGAACTACTGTTTCCAAGAAATTTAATTTCACCTCTTTAAAAGCATCGGTCAAATCAGTAATAGGAAGCTCATAACGTAAATCTGGTTTATCAGAACCAAACAAGGCAAAAACATAATCGTAAGTAAAAATAGGAAGTGGTAATACAAGATCAATAGTAAAAAGTTTTTTAAAAATATGACCAAGCATAGCTTCTATCAAACTTCTTACATCATGCTCTTCAATAAATGACATTTCTATATCAAGTTGTGTAAATTCAGGCTGTCTATCTGCCCGTAAATCTTCATCTCTAAAACAACGAGCTATTTGAAAGTAGCGCTCAATACCAGAAGCCATTAAAAGTTGTTTATAGATTTGAGGTGATTGAGGAAGAGCGTAAAAAGAACCTGGATAGGTACGACTTGGAACTAAAAATTCACGAGCTCCACCAGGAGTGTTTTTCGTTAAAATAGGAGTTTCTACTTCAAAGAATCCATTCTGAACAAAAAACTCACGCATAGTAAATAGCAGCATGCTTCTAAATGCTAAACGATGCTGCATTACCGGACGACGCAAATCAAGATAGCGATATTTCAAACGTAATTCTTCATCAATGTCATCTTCATCTAAAGAAAATGGAAGCGCTTTTGAAGGATTTAAAATAGTAATTTTTTGAATCTGTATTTCAATTTTTCCCGTAGGCATCTTGTCATTGACTTGCTCTTTTGTACGAGCAACAACAATTCCTGTTACCGAAAGAACAAACTCAGAACGAAGTGACTCGGCTAAATTATGTGATTCTTTAGAAATATCAGCATTAAAAACAAGTTGTACAATACCACTTCTATCGCGCAAATCTATAAAAATAAGGCCGCCATGATCACGTCTATGAGCAACCCACCCATTTAAAACAACTTCTTTATCTAGTAATTTTTCAGTGACACTACCACACTCACTTGTACGTTTCCATGCGCTCATACAACTATCCTTGGCTATTTAAATCTAAAGAAAATTTTAGTTTATCATAATCATGCAACAAAAAAAGGGGGCATTTCTTTTACAAAACCCCCCACTAATCTATTTATTTATGCTATCTAGGCTTTTAAAATGTATACCCCATAGCAACACTAACGCTATACGCAGTATCATTACCAACAAGTGGAAGGTTCTTTATATTTGTCACTGGCCCTACAGAAGGCGGCGTTGCAACTAGTGCCTTAAGCGCTGCATTGAGTGCTGAGCGCTGGCTAGCTGTAGTCGGCTTTCCCTTAATATCCGTATAATGTTGGCCAGGAACAAGCATACCAATACCACCAGTCAAAGAAAGACTTTCTGTTAAAGCAACACCAAAAAAGATATTGCTTTCTACTCCTATGTATTTACTTGCAGGAATATTGGTAGTTTTACCAGTCGAGATATCAAAAGTATTACTTGCAGCATCTTGCCAATAAAGGAGAAAGTTAGGGTTTACCTCCCATTTAGAGCTTGCTTTTTGTGGTTTATATTTTATACCCATACCCCAAAACCTTAAGTTACTTAAGTTATCAACAGTAACGGCAAAATCATCACCCGTGTTAGTGATATTAAGAGGACGAACAACCAAACTAGTCAAACCAAAAAAACTTTGAACTCTTTTTCCACTATAAACTTCTTGGAATGGTATAAATCCTTTATAGTCACCATCTACAGATGCATCATTAGGATCTTTTAAGTTTGCATTTGGATTCTGATCACCAGTTGCAATACCCCATGTGGTACTTAAAACAAGATCTTTCGGAATAAGCCAGTAACTTAAATCCCCAACCCACATGTACCCTTTAAATTTTGTCGTATAGGGAGTTCTATAACGAGTAAGGCTATTATATAAAGTGGTACCTGTTATTTGTGCGCCATTTGAATAAGCTGCAGGAGTCACATTAGCCACTGCTGCTTTTTGTGCACTATTTTCTGGATCATATAAAACATTATTAGCTGCTGTCGGCGTTGTTACATTTGGATTAACACTGTAAACATCAGTGTATACATAAGAAGAGTATCCACCCGTATTTACATTATTAATGGTATTTCTATCCCAACCTTTTACGTACTGGGATCCAAAATTCCTTGCACAATCAAACCCAAACTCAAAATCACCTGCGCTAAGCTCACAAGCAAAACCACCCGTATTTAAGTTTGATTTAGCATCACAAAAAAATTCTACTTTTTGTTCTGAATCATGATGATGCATAACATAAGGCTCAAAACTAAGTTTTTTTGCTTCATCCACTAGAGGAGTAATCATTAAGCGTGCTGCTGTTACAAAACTAATTTTACCAGAACCTCTCCATATAGCAGTATTGCTTGTTCCATAAGCCTTTTCCTGTGTAGGCGCAGTAGTTTCTTTAAGGCTTGTGCTTTTATTATCAAGAACAGAAAGATAAAGATCGTATGACATAAAATCTTCTACTAACCCACCCGATAATTTTACACCCCAGGCATATTGATCCACCGTATTATCTTGAAAAAAACCAAGAAGCGATGGATTTACAGAATAGGCATCACCAAGTGCAATCCCACGACCAAGTGAAAATGAAAACGAACCAAGAGTAAGAGTCTGTTTTAAAATATCATTCATCTTACAGATTTTTGACATATCTGCCTCAACCCATGCTTCGCGCACCCAAAGCATATTTGATCCAATAGTATGAAAATGGTTAACTGCCGAATCTAGCAAGGCATTATCAGTAAAAATTGTCTTATGGTTGCCCCAAACCACCTTATTACGCATAGTAACTTTTGATTGGCATTCAGAAGTTTTTGTTAAAAACGAAATATCGATTTTTGTTTTATTAGCGAATAAGCTATCTGGGATATTACTATTAAACAAAATACCATTCTTATCAAAACCAGTTTCGGTTGCTATGTTACCAATAATAGAAGCCTCAAAATCACCATTCTTAAAAAATAAATTAGGTTTTTTTGATTGCGAGCTATAACTATTTCCAGAAATACAAAAAAGGATTAAAGCTGCCAATGGCAACTTTGGTGCAAAATTCATAGCAAGCTCCTGTCAAAAATAAAGGGGTAAGTAAATTCAAGCACACATGTAAAGTGGCTTAGAGTGTACGTTTTGCGTTTAAATTGTCAAGAAGCGACAACTTTAACTTCTTTAATAAAGGCGCTACAAAGAGATTTTGAATAGATACTATAAAAATAATATAAAAGAAAAAGGGCGGGAAATCCCGCCCTGAAATGGTTTTAGCTAAAGAATAGCAGTTACTACTTATTCTACTTCTACCACAGCGCCCTCAGGGGCATTATCTACAGCATTTGATTTAGTAGTTTTTTCAAGAAGTTTTTTATGCGGTGCACACATTCCTGATGGAAGAGCAACAGCATCGTCTCCAACTTCACGCTTAGAAATATCGGTAAGAATTTCATTATCATCATCATTATCTATTCCAGCCTCTTTTACATTTTTAGCTATGAGTTTCAAAAGCAAAAATAAATTCCTATAGAGAGCCACTTGCCATTTATGATAACAAGTATCAAGGGAAGAGAGATTATTTTTTTCACCAGAAAGAACATTATAAAGAGCAACATGATCAAGAGGAGAAATTCCCTCATAAGGATGGCCAGAGTAATAAAACTTTGGAATATAAACATGAATCTTATTTATTGCATCAATAATAGAAAAAATATTCTCATGAATAATCTCTCTTAATTTATCTCGCGCAACTTCACTCTGTGAGGCTTTGTAATAAGAATCAGTATTATATTTAATATTAAGATTAATAGCTTTCTTAAGCCCATCTGAATACACATCTTTATCTAAAAATGGATGGATGTTTGACCAATTTATAAGCGCAAGTATATCTTCTCCTTCTCTTGTAGCAAAGCAGGCATTAGCCATCTTAAGAATACAATACCCCTCTGCCTTACAAAGATCGATTGTCGCATCTCTTCTTTTTATAAGAAGCGGCTCAACATCAGTCATTTCATCTTTATGCCGTATTAAAAAATTAATTATTGTGCTGATATTTTGAGCTAATTGAAAAGGAGTTACTTCCTGTTTCTTTTGCACTAATTTCTGTTTTTTTATTTTATTTTTTTTAACCTCTTTTTTTACAATTACTTTTTTATCTTTTGTGCTGATATCAGTAGCCAGACCCACACTTGCATATAAGGCTATCAAAAAAACTATTACATGCTGCTTTTTCATCCCATCTCCTCTTTATTAAAATTAAACTCTCTAGATTAAACTACAAAAAACACCGCTAAAGAAAAAGATTCTGTATTTTTACTAACACGACCCTTAAACTTATCTTAAAAAGAAAATGGTATATTAAAAAAATAAAGGAAATATATGCATAAAGGGAAACTCCTTTTAGGAGCACATATGTCAATTGCCGGAGGGTTATCAGAAGCCCTTATTCGCGGGTCATCAATTAATTGCACAGCAATACAAATCTTCACAAAAAGCAATAGACAGTGGGCGCCTAAAGAACCTACAAAAGAAGAGATCGACCTCTTTATAAAAATGAAAAAAGAAACTGGAATAACAGATATCATTGCACATGCAAGCTACCTCATTAATATGGGTTCTCCTGATCCCGATATTCATAGAAAATCAGTTATTGCTGCAACAAAAGAACTTAAAGTATGCGAAGACCTTGGAATATCTTTTTTAGTAATTCACCCAGGGGCATACACTACCTCAACCCCCGAACAAGCGATCATAGCTATTGCCCAAGGAATTGAAAAAATACTCAACCACGTTCCAGGATCCTCAATGATTTTACTTGAGACCATGGCAGGACAAGGAACAACTATTGGAAGCACGTTTAAAGAGCTTGCAAGCATACGAGAGCTTATTTCAGATAACCATCGAGTCGGAATTTGCCTTGACACTTGTCATGTTTTTGCTGCTGGATACGATATAGCAACCGAAATAGGCTACACATCACTTTGGAAAGATTTTGATAGAATAATTGGCCTTTCTCATCTCAAAGCGTTTCACCTTAATGACTCAAAAAAAGAGTGTGGTAGTCATGTTGACCGCCATGAAGATATTGGAAAAGGGGAAATAGGACTAGAAGGATTTCGCCTTCTGATGAATGACGAACGTTTTTTTTCATTACCTAAAATAGTTGAAACGCCAAAAGCGGACTTGCTCGATGATGTTAAAAACATGGCAACTTTAAAAAAACTTTTATCTGAAGAAACGAAACAAAAGCTCTCCTAAAAAAACACCTATAAAAAAAAAGAAAAAATGAGAAAGAAAAACTAACTTAAGAAGGGATTATAGTACACCTCTTCAAACACTTCTCTTTCTCATTTTTACTCGCAGTGTTTTTACCTAACCACCCATCATTAAAGATGAGTATTTTGTAAAGTAGTCCTAGTTTTGTTGCAATGAGCACAAAAAGCAACATCATTAAATGCAACAATGTTGCAACAACAAAAAAATAAATAGGACCGCTGTTTTTATTTATCAAAAAAGAAAGACAACAACAAACATATGTAAAACAACATTACTTAAACGGGTCTTATTCTTTTAAATTCAAAAACAATAAAAGAGTGGAAAAACATTGCAAAAAAAGAAACTGTTATTGCGCTATAAAAAAAACAGAGATCCAAAAGCAACAAAATTAGCTAGCACTCCACAGAGGGTGCCTATGAACCCCGTAACTCTTAAAATTTTCTTGGTAGACCAGCCCCACTTCTTTAAATACAGAGCAAAATGATGGGGGCTGCCGTAATAAAAAGGAATTCTTAAATGTGTTCGTATCAAAATTAGCCAACACAACTCTGCTATAGGAATAATGAGCACTAAAAGAGGTGCACATATCATCCCCCACCGACACGAAACACCCCATCCAAAAATAAAGGGTACTGTTGCTAATACTCCTCCAAGAACTAATGATCCTGCATCTCCCAAATAGATAGATGCTCGTGGTTTATTATAAAAGAAAAAACCCGATAAAGTTCCCAAGAGAGGCAGTAATAAGATCCCTCTGTTAAATGCTCCACTATAAAAAGCCATTCCTAGCAATGCTATAAAAGAAACTGTAACAGCCAATCCATCCATAATATCAATTAAATTAATAGCATTGATTATCGAAAGCATCCACCAAAGAGAAAGGATTATTCCCACAAGAAAAATAATCTCTGGGGTACAAAAAATTGTAGGTAAAAAACATGAAATAATAGGTTCTTTAAAAAACAATCCCGCTTGGAAAAAAAAAATACAGGCGACACACTGTCCTAGTATTTTTTGAAGAGGAGAAATAGCAAAAATATCATCTATCAGGCCTACACCAAACAAAATTGTTATTCCTATAAAGTAAGATCCATTAAGGGCTGTAAAGAATGAGTTTAAATACATACATTTAAACAAAAAGAAATAAGAAAGCCCCGCCGTTACATAAACAGCAGCACCACCAAGATAGGCAGTGGCTTGTGTATGTTTTTTAAGATCTCCGTTAGGAATATCAAGAAGCCCTGTTTTATGAGCTACAAAACGAAAAAAAGGTGTGACTACTAATCCAATAAAAAGTGGCACTAAAAATAAAATTGCTGAATCCAGTAATGCAGCTCCTAAAACTAGGAATGGCGGAAAACCGTTCATCCCTTTTCTCCTTTTTTACTTGAGAATTAAAAGATTTATACAAGCAACTAAATAGTTATGCCAAAACCTCTAAGAAACACTCCACTCTGTCGTCAATTTGCCAATCTTCAAATCCATCGATTAAAAATGCGCACTCGAATCCAGTATGGACTTCTTTAACGTTCTTTTTATCTCGTTGAAGACTTTTAATTTTTCCTTGGCCAACAACTTTTTTACCACGGTAAATAGTTACTACGCCCTTATCAGAGAAGCGCCCTTCTCGTACATAAGCACCAGCAACAACACCGAATTTCTTTACAACAAAAACCTTAAGCACATTGGCTTCACCAATTTTTGTAAGAATTTTTTTAACTTCTTCATGCTTTTTTGCATAAGCTTCGAGGTCTTCAAGTAAGCGGTAAATAATATCGAAATTATGAATTTCAATTTTTGTTTTTCTAGCATACAAAACAGCATTAAGATCCGCCTTTACTCCGAACCCAGCAATATAGGCTCCAGCGTTTTCAGCAATCATCACATCGTTTTCAGAAATATTACCAACGCCACTATGTACAATAAAGAATGGTTTTTCTGTTTTCTTAGAAAGTTTTTCAACACTATCAAGAATGGCCTCTAAAGAAGCATTTCCATCAGTCTTCATAACTAAATTAAGAACTCCTGAAGCAACTCCTTGCGTAGTCTGAACAGATCTACGAGAAGAAGATGACGGACTGTCTTCGCGAGAAGATTTAAGTCTTCTGTAATCTTTTTCATCAATTACTTTAAAAAAAGTTCCGATATCAGGCAAAGTATCAAATCCCGTCACAATGACCGGAACAGAAGGCCCAACACTTTGACGTAAAGCGCCTGCAGAATCTTTAAGAGAAATTACCTTGCCATATGTATCACCAACAGAGAAAAAGTCTCCCACTGACAATACACCATGACGGCAAATAACGGTTGCTACAGAACCACGCCCTTTTTCAAGTTTGGATTCTAAAACATATCCTTCAGCTGGTTGGTCAAGATTTCCTTGCAATTCCATTAGCTGAGACTGCAATACAATCATCTCTAAAAGTTCATCGACTCCCGTACCGTCTTTTCCTGAAATAGGAACGCAAATAACATTTCCACCCCAGTCTTCAGGTACAAGGTCGTATTGAGAAAGCTGTCTTTTAATAACTTCTAAGCGAGCTTTTTCAACCTTATCTACCTTATTCATTGCAACGATAATAGGAATCTCAAGAGACTTGAGAGCCTTTATGCATTCAACTGTTTGCGGCATAATTCCATCATCTGCTGCAACTACAAGCACGGCAATATCTGCTATAAATGCACCTCGACGTCTAACTTTTGAGAAAGCTTCATGACCAGGAGTATCAAGAAAAACAATGTTTCCTTGAGGGGTCTGTGCTTCATATGCACCAAGGTGTTGCGTTATTCCGCCTTTTTCACGAGAAGCAACACGAGTTTTTCGTATATAATCAAGCAATGTTGTTTTACCATGATCAACATGGCCCATCACTACAACAATAGGTAGTCGTTCTTTTCCTGCTGTTGCAATACGAAGCGAACTAGAGGATGTATCTACCGGCATTTGAGCAATATTTTTTGTTGTCTCACAACCATAAACTTGAGCGAGAGAAGCAACTTGTTCAACAGAGAGCAAATGGTTTTTTGTGCACATAGACCCCAGTTTTAACAAGGAAATTATAACTTCACTTACTGGTTTTCCTGTCAAAATAGCAAAATCACCAACTGTTGTTGGTTGCAATACAAGAGGACTAGCTAAAACTACTTTTTCTTCTTGAGTTGATTTTATTGAAACGCTCTCTACTGAAGCCTTTTCATAAGATCTTTTTGTGAATGTTTTTTTTACCTGAGGCTCATGCATAGGAGGCCTTTCTTTACGAGATGAGGAAACAGAGAGTTCTTTTGATGGCAATGGTGTAGAAACGATAGGAGTAACTTTATTTTCTTTTTTGCCAGGAGAAGAAAGGTCGGCTTTTTGCTGAAGATATTTTTTTTCTAAAAGGGCAAGAATTTCTTGAGTTATAACTGCCATGTGACTCTTACAATCAATGCCCTGTGCTTGTAAAAACCCTAGTACGTCCTTAGTTGCTAAATTATGTAGCTTGGAAAACTCATAGATACGCATACTCACCCATCATCACTCTACGAATACATCAAAACTCTGCGTTTAATTTTTTATCTAAATCTTCTGTATGAATCTGAACCAATTCTATCTGAACGCCACATAACTGAGAAGCCAAGGTAATATTTTGCCCCATCTTCCCAATAGCCAAAGACCGTTGGTCATCATCAAGCCAGACTCTTGCTACTCTGTCATTAGTAGAAAGCTCAACTCTATTTATTTGAGCAGGTTTAAGCGCATTCTTTATCAATAACTCTTGGTTATCAGTCCATGC
>CANNBR010000004.1 GCA_947502805.1 bacterium | reverse complement strand
TCCTATTACCCTTCCCTTGTTAAAAAAACCACTAGCTTTTTAATTATTTTACTTAAGCAGTTGATTTGAGCTCAAATGACACAGAACACTGTCTTAAATCACTTTGAATAACAATTGAATCTGAATCGAAGCCTAGACTACCAAAGCTTCTTCTTTTTTTAGGAGAAGCAGCCAACTCTTCTCTAGAAATATTTTGTTTAGAGCTAGCTAATAATTTTTCCAAATCTACTATCTTCTTCGAAGCAGCTTGCAATAGCATTTGTACCTGTTTTGGATTTTTTATTATTTCATCCGCTGTTGTAGGCTCCAGAAAAATAAATGCATTTAAAGATCCTGCCAGTTTTTGAGAAGGAGTTATAACTGAATCATCAAGAAAAAAAATCTCATCATCCCCATTATCCTTATCATTATCAGAAAGAACTTCTACATCAGGAACAATAGCCATTAATTGAGTAGGTTTTTTTCCACACTGAGGTTTAGAGCACCTAGAGGAACTCAATCCAAATTCCGAAAGGCTCTGTTGACCCTGTAATTCAGGCTTGGCATCCAAAGACCTCGAAACATTTGGAGGAGTATGCTTATGTCTATAAAATATATAGACTTCAGGATCGCTAGCATAAATATTTAATGAGACTCCCAAAACTACCGCTAAGAAGAGGCATTGCTTCTGTATTTTTTCCATATTTTTTTCCTTTTTTTTACTAAGAATTATCTTTTGATGAATCTACTGCGTTTTTCTAGATAATCAAAAAATTACTTTACCTTATCCTGATCATCAATAACAAAAGTTATTTGACTATCGCCCTTCACTATATCTTTTTCTTTAAGCTTTTTATTTTGAATTTTTTTTAACAAAAGCATTCTGTATTGATAATTTTTCTTACATTCACAGGAGCAACAATAGTTAACGCAATAAGGTACTCCCGCAACTCTTTCTATTGTGTTAGTAACCAACCAAACTGCAATAAGATCATAAAAAGTTAAAGCCTGAATAGATAGCGGCATACCTATTACCATCGTTAAAACAACTACTTTTATTATTTTTTTCATACACTCATCTTTCGCTTTTTCATATTTTTCTGCGACATAATTAAACGCTGTTTTTGCTGGATACCATATCTTTCTACCGCCTGATAAAAAAAGTCACGATCTCCACCTTTCACTACTGCCTGCATATGAGCCTCTGCAGTACTGATAGGATATCCATTACCTTTTGCAACCTGATCAGCAATAATAGAAAAACTTTGTTCAAAAAGCACTTCATTCTTTGCAATATACTGAGGAAACTCTATGCGTACCAATTCAGCCTCTGTTGCATAATAACAAAACCAAGGTCGTAAATGTTCAGGATACTGCCCGGTAATAGAAACATGACTTTCAAAAAGTGTAGAACGTTGCCCTGGCTCCAAAAAAGATCTGGCAATAATGGTATCAACAGTATGCGTAAAGTGTTGTGTGCGATCAGTTAAAACAGGGGAAAATTGAGTATGATGAGCACGAACAAGGTTCACGAGATCCTTGCTTTTAGGCAAACTAATATATCCCATAATGGGAATGTTTTGCTCGTAAAGCCCTTGTAAAATGTGACAATATGCTTCTAAAAAATACTTTTTTATTGCAGCATCTTTAGTTTCTAAATGCCAAAAAATAAGCGACCCATCAAAAAGAAATAATAAAGGCAAGTCAGGATGCTCAAGTAATAATGAAGCACAAATATCAAGCCCTGTTTTAAACTCAAATTCTTCACGCTTACCATTTACCGCATCAATTGAATGACTTAATTCATCATCTGTTTCTTGCTCTGCAAATAAAAATGGCTCTGATGAAAAAAACGTTGTTCCATGACCTCGACCATACTGCAAAATAACAGTTCCAATATTTAACAAAAAGCAACTTGTCCCTTGATGTTTATCTGGATAAATTTGAGAACCATCAATTGAAACCACCTGATAAGGCTTTGAAAAAGGTAGTACCTCAAAAAAATCTGCTAGATTATTTTGCCATGTTGATAATGAATACGTAGGATAGGCTTCTATTTTTTGCAAAAAAAAAGGATCGCAAATGATCACTTCCCATTCAGCCAAAACTTTTTTGTACTCATCGGTATAATCAACAAACAAATTATTTGTCTGTGTGCTTAACTCCCGCATAACCTTTGCTCGATCTAGCATTACAGATTCTCCATCGTTTTTTTTGCAACAATTCCGGTCTGTAAAGCTTCTAAAGCTAACAATGCACAACGAATACGCGTAGGACCTAAAGATAATCCAACAAGATCAAGCATTGTTTGTGGAGTATACGCACCAATTTCTTCTACTGTTTTTCCTTCAGCTTTTTCTGCTAATAATGATGCTGCAGCAGAACTAATCACACAACCTTGTGATTGAAATCGGCACGTCACCAACACTCCACTATTCACAACCCCTTGTAATAAAACTGAATCTCCACAGGAAGGATTATGGACACCGCTTGAAAAATCTGGCTGCTCAAGCGTTCCTTTTTTGCGTGGATGATGAAAATAATCGAGTAGCCGTTCATGATACAAATCTTTATAACTCATTGCGTGACCTTTCGAACTTCAAGTATAGTCGGTTTTTAATGTTTATCACGCCTCAAAAAATTAAAAAAAAGAAACATAAAAATAAGCTTGCTTTCGATGCGGTTGCGAAAAATCCTAACAGCGCTACTCTTTAAACTAAAAGGTTTTATAAAGAAGGAGCTAGCAGATGATAACAAGCTTAACAACTCGCAATAGTTCTGTTCTAAGCCTGCATCCAACCACTCAAAAATTTTCTCCATTTACGCTTATTATAGATTTTGATGGTCTGTTTTTTACCAAACAATACACTGGATCTCAAAACCAAACCTCCTATGCTCAAACCTTGTATCCAGCACATTTCAATGCAACATTACATTTTTTACATGACTGCATAGAAAAAGGTCATAAGTTGTTAAGTATTACCACTCTTACTTCTTCTTTTTTTTATTTTCTAAAAGCTGCCCCACAAACAGATTCTCTGTTCTCATATTTCAATGATATTATCTGTACCGATACTATTGGTCTGGAAAAATCTGATCCAGGCACTATTAGCTATGTCTTAAAAAAACACATGCTAATTCCCAACAGATGCATCATGATTGACGATCAACCAACAACACTCCATTCAGCTCGCGAAGCAGGAATTTCAAAAACAATTCTCTGCAAAAATTCAAATCTTTCAAGTATTCGGCATCAACTTATTGCCTATGGAGTATTATAATACTGACCGTTCTAATATTTGATTAAAAAAACTTCCTGCCAACTCTTTATTGCGATGCTTTAATCCTCATCATCGCTATCCTCAAAAATCCCTCTTTTAAACAAAACCACCCTATGCCTACGTTCGCACTTCATATTTGACATCGCCTTTTAAAAAACATCCCCTTTGACAATGTTAATTTCTAATAGTAATATTGTAATAAGTTTTAAAAAATCCATCAAGCTTATAAATGCTTGGATAATTAATTAAAAAAGGAGCGCTATTATGAAGTCAAAATTATTTATTGTTCTTTGCGCTATCATGCCATTCAATCAGGCTCTCTGTTCTGATAGCATTATACAAACAGCAATACAAAGTGCCATGAGCGCAATCAAAAGCACCTCGCAAGCAATTACAAACTCCTTTACTTTAGAAAACTCTACACTAGTAAATGTTACACAGCTTGCCATAACAACAGCTATGATTTATGCCGGCTACAAAGCAAAACAAGCATTATTCCCTGATAAAAATATCATAGATCAGCGCCTTCTAGATGCTATAGAAAAGAATAATTTAAATGAAATTAAGAGATTGATAGATACGGGAATTAACGTGAATGCGGTAGATAAACATAGATATACGGCACTTATGTATGCGCTTATATATGGAACAATAAATCCTGCGACAATAGATAGTATTAAAGTGCTTTTAAATTCCCAAAAAATTGATGTTCATGCAATAAATAAACAGGGGGACACGACACTTATACTTGCCGCTAAACTTGAAAACGCATATACCGTTGAAGCACTTTTAAAGGTTCCAAAAATTAAGGTGAATACGATAGATGCGAATGGATGTACGGCACTTATGCATGCGGTTGCATCTGGAAACTCAGCTATTATTGAAGCACTTTTAAATGCCCACGGAATTGACATGAATAAGGTATATGAAAATGGAGATACGGCACTTATACATGCGGTTAAATATAAATCTAAAGACATAACTATTATTAAAGCACTTTTAAAAATGCTATGGATTGACGTGAATGCGGTAAATGAATATGCATGGACGGCACTTAAGTATGCGGCTACACATGAAAACGCAGCTACTATTGAAGCACTTTTAAAAGCTCCAGAAATTAATGTGAATGCGGTAGATGAACATGGAAATACAGCACTTATGATAGCGGCTAGGTTTGATCGACCCAAGTCTGTTAAAGCACTTTTAAAGGTTCCAAAAATTGATGTGAATGCGGTAGATGGATATGGATTTACGGCACTTACGATAGCGACTGAATGTGGAAACGCAGCTATTATTGAAGCACTTTTAAGCGCAGGAGCTCACTAGAGCGCATAGGCTAAAACGTTTTGCTTTAATGGTATTTTAGCCTGCTTTAAAGCCTTATTTAAATACTTAATCCGTTCTGGTGTAGTCGGGTGAGTATACTTTAAAAACCATAAAAACATGGTCATTCTTATTCCCTCAATTTGTTTATGCGCCTCTTTTGAAGCCCGTGCCTGCGTAAAAAGTTCTATTCCTGCTTTAATTTCTGCTGGATTTCCTGATGCATGCAGATCTGCTTCCCGTTCAAATATATGAGCCGTTATCCAAAATACAATCATTTCTAATGTTGCTCTCGTTATGTTTTTTCGTAAAACTACTGAACCATTTGGAAACATTTCACGTCTATCAAGAGCATTGGCAGAATGTTTTAAAAGACTATGCAAAATAAAAGGAGCCATAAACTGTATCAATAGCATTTGATAGGTATGTGATCGTTCTTTATGTACACGTTCATGCCCACACACAAAGCGACATTCTGCTAGCCCAGCCTCCACTTTCTCTAATCTTTTTTTATACCCTTCACGAGTTTGAGCATCACAATCTTGCGCAAGCTGAACCTGCAATACTGACTGTTCATATAAAAACTTTTCTATCCGTTTTTTAAACGGAATACCTACCGCCAAAGCATGAGGAAGTTCTTGCGTATACATAATGACTTTTGCAAAAAGCGAATTCGCTGGAATTTCTTTAAGAATAATTTTTTCAGGATGAGCAAGTCCCTGTTCTTTCCATGTCTTTCTAATAAAAGTAGCCGCTGGATCAGAAAGATCTTGCCACTTATTAGGAACTCTATTAGCAACCGCCCACCAAACACCCGAAAAAAGTGCAATTGGAATCCCGGTTGATAAAGTATCGGAAATATCATCAACAATTTTTGAACCTATTGAACTATAAATAGGAGCACTAAAAAAAAAGCAAAAGAAGACAAAAAATATCTTTTTTCTCATCTCTATCCTTTCAAAATCATAGCTGTATGCAGAATTGATGAGACACTAACTCAGCAATTTTGTAAGAGCTTCTACTAAAACGGTAACATCGCGCTCAGTTGTATAGAGATAAAATGAAGCACGTACTGAAGCATCGTATGAAAGACGCATTGCCAAAGGTTGAGCACAATGATGCCCAGCCCGCACACAGATACCAAATTGATCAAGATACGCAGCCACATCATGTGAGTGAACACCTTCAATAACAAAACTAACTAAATGTCCCTTTTGTTCTAATTGATCAATCGGCCCAAGAATGCGTATGCGAGGAATTTTACCTAACCCTTCAATTGCAAGCTTAGTTAATCGAGCAACATGTGTACCAACATTTTCAATGCCAACCATTTCAAGATAAGAAAGCGCAGCAGAAAGACCAGCAACTTCAGCAGCAGGAGGAGTTCCTGCCTCGTAACAACGAGGTGATTTTAAAAAAGTAGTTTTTTCAGGAGTAACTTGTAACACCATTCCACCACCAGTGGTTGGAGGAATAAATTCTGCATGCACAGCCTGACGAGCGTAGAGCACGCCAATGCCAGTAGGCCCCATTACTTTATGCCCAGAAAAAACATAAAAATCACAACCCAGCGTTTGTACATTAACAGGCATAAATGAAACTGCTTGGCACCCATCTACAAGCACCCGTGCTCCTACAGAATGAGCCTTTGCAATAATTGGCGCAAGATCAACTACCGTTCCAATCGCATTAGAAACATGAGTAACCGCAACCATTTTTGTTTTTGATGTAATAAAAAAATCAAGCTGTGAAAGATCAAGCATCCCCTGATCATTAACGGGAATAATGCGTAAGCGTGCGCCCTTGCGTTCACACAATTGCTGCCAGGGAACAAAGTTTGCATGATGTTCAAGTTGCGTTACCACTACCTCATCACCTTCATGTACATTTGCATCACCCCAACCACGCGCAACCATGTTAATCGCTGCAGTAGCTCCAGGAGTAAAAATAATTTCTGAAGAGTCTTGTGCTGATAAAAATGAAGTAACTTGTCCACGAGTCTTTTCAAATTGCTCAGTAGCCTCTTCAGCCAATCGATAAATTCCCCGATGCATATTCGAATTCATAACGGTATAAAAATGAGTCAGCGCATCAAGAACCTGCTGCGGCTTATGGGTTGTTGCCGCATTATCCAAATACACCAATGATGGATGTGTTTTAAAAAAAGGAAAATCACTCTTTTTTGCCTTCATATCCGCTCCTTGCTTAGGTACCCCACTAATGCACCTTAGTATGCCACATCTTCCTTGAGAACGGCAGTCATAATAAAATGAGATCAAAAAGCTAAACGAAAAATAAGTGTAAATAAAAATACATGACATTCACGCCTGGCTTTTCGCTCATTGTGAATATCATGTATTTTTATTTATTAAATTGTGTTCAGATCAAATAATGTCTAAGCATTTTAGCTTCTAAAAAAGCTTTGCAATTAGCTTATTTGCCGTCTGCATACCTAGCTACCATATCAGCTTTTGCTTTTGCTTTAAAAACGCTTTGCTTATAAAAAAATTTCTGTAATGCCTGTATATCATTCATGCCTAAAGGATATTTTTCTTCTAACTTACAAAGATTTATAAAATTACAAGTATCTCTTGGATCGTTATGATATTCAAAAAGCGCTGGATCAATATCCTCCACCAGATTCCTAAAAGCAACTTGCTGGGCTTTTACCTTATTACAATATTCATTTACCGTTGCTTTATATTCTTCTGTCAAAGGCAGCTTTTGCAGGGCTCTCGCTTTAACTAAATTAAAATATATATGACTACTCATAAGTTTCACCACAAGAGCAGTAAACATTTTAGTATTTTTCAATCCTTCTTTTTCTTCTTCAAGATAATTTGTAAGTAGAAAGGATTGTTCTGAGCCAAAATCTATATCATAAATAGATTCTTTCATTGCATTAAAAATGTCCTTTCTTTTAACTTTAAAAAGAATCTCAATGTGCTCACGAAGTGGAGCGCACTTAGGATTAGCTTCGGCAGCTTTTAATCCTGATCCACAAATACTGAGTAGCAATCTAATTATTATTTTATTTTTTTTCATCATTTTATTATCCTTATTGAATATTTTTATATTTTATGAGCTCTATATTAGGCCAATTTATACAACAATAAGCTATTCAATTAGAATAGTCAAAAGAGAATGATTCATTTATGGCTAATCACTTTAAGCTCTAGGCGAAATGCGTAGAGCTTAAAGTGATTAGCCATATCAAAAATTAAAGATTTATATTTCTACCCAACGTATGATTCTGCATTCACAATCATCCCCTGTTCCTGTGCCTGAACAGCAGCCTGAATATCGGTTCCAATTTTTTCAGGATCATTTTTATCACTTGCAGGTAAAAATGATTCGGCATAAAGAACAAAAAGAATGCCATACAGTTGTGATAAAAAATTACTAAGGGCAAACATGTTTTCAGTCGATGTAAGTTTATTGAAAGGACCAGCTGGATCTTCTTCTGTCCCCATAATAGACGTAAGACAATAATCTACTAATGCTGGAAAGGTGTTCAAATACACTATTTGTTTACTATTGAAATTTCCCAATTTATCTAAAGAAACCTCATTATCAGGAAAAGCTACCACTAATGTTGGTTTTTCAACTATTGCTCCATTAATCATTTGTCCTCTCACCGCCTCTAACCCTGGCGCATAATAAGCAAAAGCACATTTAAGAAATTTTCCCATCATAGCTATACCGCTATCAGACTCCTGCTTTGTTAAAGCTCCAACCTGAGCTTCTGCTACTTTTTGCGCAGCCGAACAATAAATAAAAGCATCTAACAAAAGGCTTTTCATTATCGTATACTGAGTTTGAATGGTTGCAGAATTATCACTAGTTAAAACGCCACCACCCAATGCTGCAAACCCTTGCTGCGCTGCAAAGCCTCCATAGGTCTGCCCTTGAGCAAGCACTACCTTAAAGTGATCATTTTTATCTAAAGTAAAACTTACCCCCCCTGATTTTTCAGTTGTTATTGTTGCCTTTAAGGCATTTCTTCCAAAAAGAGCTAACCGTTGCGTTACTGCATGAGTAAGAAAAGAAACATACTTACCCCAAGCTCTACGATAATCAGAATCATTTGCAAGAATAGCCCCTGTTTTTAATGGATCTGCACTATATGCAACCTGATAGTTTGTATAGCCATTTAAGTAAAAATTAGCGCTTTGAAAGTAGTTACCCCATGTCACATCAAATACTTTAGAAGTCTGTATCGAGCTTTTAACAGGAAGTGCACATGTTGAATATTTTACATCAAATTTTAAATAAGAATCAGGAAGATTAGTAGGAGTAGTTAAAGGATAGCCGCCACTAGCAGGAGCTTGCTGTTCATACGTAAAAATAAGATCCCCACTGTTTTCGTATAACTGACCCAACATAGTTGAAAGAATCGCTTGATCAGAAGGACTACTTGCATAACTCATTGCTATTGAAGACAAAACAGAAATATCAGTAAGTACTTGTTTGTAAGCAGAATCTAACGGATACCCAACAAGAAACTGTGCATTACTATTCATATACTTAGAGTACTGTTCAAAATTAAGAGCATTAAAAGAATTAGTCGACATCCAATAAATTCCCTCATTTTGTTGAACAGCTTGAATGCCACTTAATGCACTAAAAAGCCATGAATAAGCAGAAGCAACTGTTTGATATAAAGAAGAATAATCTTCAAACGAATACTTTTTTTTCTCAACTAAAGTTAATTCTTTTAGAGGAGCCTGCTTCATGCAATTTTTCACCACTTCTTCATACCCACTCATTTGTCCAAAATATGATCCAATTACTCCTTTAAAAGATTCCGCCTGATGGGTAAATTTTTTATCAGGAATCTGATAAAAAATGGTTCCACCTATTTGAACTGTTTGCTGATTATAAGCATAAAATCGTCCATATTCTGTATAATAATACAAAGCTGTTTGGTATTCACCTTGAAAGCGTGGAATAGCCTGCATCGGACCATTATTAGTAACTAATAGTATATGTTGTGTACCATCTGGCATCATCTGACTTTGTAACGTATAAGAAGTGTAAAGATGAGCGCTTCCACATGTCATTCCCTCTGTTACCAACTGAATCACTTGCTTACTGTAACGATCAACTTCTTGATCAAGAGTAGAAAAATTACTCGTGTAACCATTCTCAGTCAAAAATTTTCTATACAATGGAATAATAAGGCTTGTTACTAATAAAGTATCAGAAGTACTACTACTCACCGTTTTTTGAGAACTAAGTATTATTGTTTGTGCCTGAGCCAAAATTTCTTGATACGTAAGACCTGGCGTAGATGAATTCACCGATCCTGTTACCACTGGAAAAGCAAGAGCCAACTGTTTTTCTTGCTGAGCCTTTAAAGTAAGATCAACTTGGGCATAACGAAGAAGGTAATCTGGACTATTTTCTGAAACAAAAGCTATTTTTTTCGTTTCAATTTTTTTTACTTCCCCGGAAGAAGTAACTTTTTCTAAAGAAGGCAAAGCATCTGTTTTTTTAACTTGCACAGCAGAACTACGACTACCTAAAGTCTTTGACATTCTTCTTACAAAACCAAATATCTCAATTGGTTTATGAACATGAGGACTTTTTGGTTCTGTAAAACTAAAGGTTTGAACCCTACCTGCTTTTTGCAATGCAGCAGCCGCTTTTGTTAATGTTTGAGTTGCTATAAATTGCCCGGAAAACGTCGGTTGTAAAGCGGTATACTGCGTAAGTAAATTGGTAATTTTATCTGAAGGAATCACTAATGAATAATAAGAAAAAGCAGTAGCATCCGTAAGAGCTTGCTGTACTTTAATAATCATTTCTGCATGATCACTCTTCCCAAAAAAACTAATAGCTTTTCTAAAACTTTGAATAATTTTATCATAGGTGTCCTGCAAGGAAATCCCATAATTTCCTGCCTTAAAATCAGCCTTTAGCCCATCAAGCACTACTGTCCCTTGAGCGAGATACAACTGAGCAAGATTTGCCAAAGGATCAACCATCTGAGGGCAAGTAACCGTTGATGCTAGAGGAAAAACAGAAGTAATAACCGTTTGTTGAAAATTTTGCACAAGTGCAGGAACTTGAACCATGACAGAAGGCCCTTCTCCAGAGACTAAAGTTTTAGTCAATGCAATAAAATCAGATACCGTTGCTCCTGCAGTAGTAAAACAGAGTTGTTCTCTTTTCTGATGAATAACCATGCGCTGCATTTCATCTTGTAATGTTACAAATTTTTGCACTTGTTCAATGGCCTTGTCATAAGAACTTGCTTTCATCAGCTCAGTAAAGGCCTGCATATCAGCTGTTAATTGTTGAGTAAAATTTTGTAATTGTATCTTCAAATTCTTCATTGAATCGAATGAACTTTTCCACCCTTTTTGCTGAGCAAGGTATCCACGATAATATAAAGCAGCTGCATAAAAAGCAGAATAATCGCTTCCAGAAGAAGAAACATACCATTGGGCATAAGCCTTAAGTGTTTCAAAATAATGAGCTTGAGCGCCAACATTTCCTAGCAAACCAGCAGTACAATAACAGGCAAGAGCGGATTCATAATCAAGTGCCGTTTTTGCACTTTTTTGTAACGCATCACCCTCAGCCACAAGCAATGACAAGCCAGTAGATGCCCCATACTGATTCTGTGATACTGTTTTTATTTTATCTGCAATTACAGCAGTGTATTCAGTGGTAAAAACACCAACAAGTCCAGGATCTGCGCATAAAATTTGAGCCTTACTAGCAAGAATCAATGCAGAACTTACCACTGTTTGAGCATACTGCGGATACTGTTTTAATAGCTCTAAACAAGAATCACTGTTCATCAATGACCAATAAATTTGAGCAAGTAAACTAAATTGAGCAAACCCAGAAATAGACACACCAGAAAAAAGCCCTTGAAATGGTAACTGCAAGACCCCATTCATTGATTGAGAAGCAGTAATTGGTTGCGCTAACACCGCATCAACTTTACTACATTTTTCATAAATTTTTATATACTGCAAAGCACCTTCTGTAACTCCTTGCACTGTACCTGAACCAAGATTTTCGTCAGCTGCCATATCTTGTGGAGATACACTCAAATCTTGTTTAGATTTCACCGATGCCTTGTTATAAAACATACTTTCTGAAGCCTGAACAAGATTTTCTAATATCACTAAAGAGTTTTGAAGATACTGTTTTATAATCAATCCAGTAGAAGAGCTATCAGTTTGATACGCATTAAGCATATGAGAAAAGACAGGGACTGCTTGCCCTGAAAGCCATGCCATACCCTGAAATGTTGGGGTCAAGGTGGTTTTATTTTGCGCAGAATCGTAATAAAACAGCTGAACAAACCCATTTGGATAATCGCTATGCCAGCTACGTGCTTGTTGTGCTGTCACCGTTGCTGACATAGGAGTTGTCATCTGAGAAACAAACGATGCAATATTTAACGGAGTATTTAATTGATAATACTGAGTATATGACTGCAAAAGTATCTGATAATCAGAAAGCGTAACTGCATCAGTACGATGAGTAAGAACAGAAGATAAAGCATTATTTCCACCATATTTAAAACAACTAGCTGAAGTTTGATAAGCACTAACAGCCCCTCCAAAATCATTATTTGCAAGACATACCTCAGCTTTACCCCAATATGAAATACCGGAAGCAATGTAGGACCCATACTGTAAATAAACATTTGCACTTGTTGCATCAAGCTGCGTGCTATAGTATTGAGCTGCTTTTTGATAATAAGCTTGAATAGATACAAGGAGCCTAGAGACACTCGAATAAAAAGGAGACGATGATTGAGCTGCCCCCTGAGATCCTATTATTTGATTTTGATATGCAGTTGCATTATCAGATTTTGCTAATTCTGTAACTGCATTTTGACCAATAAGAGCACAATACACATAGAATGAGCCCATCCAACCATTCAATGTTTGAAGAGCTAAAGAAGGTGTTGCATAGGCCCCAAAAGTAGGTAGTGGTTTTATTTGATTTAACAAGCCAAGCGCTGTTTGCCCCAGTGTATAAAATTGATCAAGAGAAGATAGCATCCCCACCAATCCAAAAGAATTTAGAGTATTTCCATCAATGTTTGTTAGAGGTTGGCTAAGCGCAGAAGAAGGTTGATACCTTGTTGCAAGTGATTCAGCAAGATCAAGAGCAAATTGTGCACACATCTTCCCTCGTTGTTCCGCATAACTTGTATAAATAGAACAATAATTATCAGATAATAGTGTTGCATCAACACCCTTCATAGTTTTCACTGCAGAAAAACCATCAGCCCCACCAGAAAAATGAGCATCAAATACTGCTTGCATCTTGTTCATTGCTGCATCAACAGCAGGTAATTCTGTAGTTAAAAAATACTGAGCTCCTGATTGAAAAAAAGTGGAAAGAGAAAAAGAGTCAAATCGTAATTTCAAAAAAGTAATACTCTGCGCAGCTACCTGTTTATAGAGCATGATTGCAACGGAATCCTTAGAAAACAGATGCGCAATAACTTGAGCTACCTGACCATTTTTTTTTGCTACCTCATTACTCCATTGCGCATACAAAGGCCATAGCTGATTAAGCAAAGAAAGATAAGAAGAATTCTGACCGACAAGATACTGCTGAAATTCACTAAAGCCTTTTTGATCAAGAATATTAACTGTTGTTCCACCTAATCGAGAAGGGAGTGGAGCTGATTGTCCTTTTGGAATAAAACTAAATACTTCAATAGCAGGACGTGACTCCTCTTTATATTTTTTTAAAAAAGCCCCAACTTTATTTGAGACTGGCACCATACTTCTTTCTATATCCATAAGCTTTGAAAAAAAAATATTCTCTTCTAAATCATTACCTGATTGTTTTTTATGCTCAAAACCAAATACTTCTACTCCGTAATGGTTAGTTTCTTTTTGAGGATCTCTGTGTTCAAAACCAAATGTTTCTACTCCATGATGGTTAGTTTCTTTTTGAGGATCTGTGTGTTCAAAACCAAATGTTTCAATCTTGGAAAAGGCAATCCCAACATTTAAATGCAAAATAAAAAGGAAAAAATACCTACAATAGCTTTTTTGCTTCATGAGCGCTGCCTTTCTTTGTCCGTAAACTTGTAAAAGTGAATACGTCTTGTCTTACTACTGACAGAGCAAAAGCTCAATATTTTAAAAATTTATTAAAAAATTTAGACAGCAGTACGAGTCTGCAAAGTCTTAAGCTCTTCAATAGAAGTAGTCTGAGTTGCTGATTTATCGGGACGATATTTTACAAAACGCGGAAATCGTAATGCAAGGCCAAGAGCATTCTTTGTTTTTCCTGCCGTATGAAGAGGAGAAATAGTAATTTCATCAGCTAATACTTCACAAACAAGTTCAGGGTTTATCCAAACCATTGGGGCAAGATCATCTGCACACACAAAATTTTTTGGTTTTTCTGAAACAGCACGCTCATCGCATTGTTTTTTAAGTTCAACCCATTGACTATCGGTTAATCCCGTTCCCACCTTTGCCACTGTTTCATAGGCATCATCTTCATCATTATAAATCCCGACTAAGAAAGCCCCAATACCAAATTGAGCACGCTTACCCTTTCCAGGATAATAGCCAAGAATAGCCACATCAAGTGTATCTTGGAGTTTTTCAGAAGCCTGGTATTTCAACTTTATCCAGTTAAAACTACGCTTACCTGCTTGATAAAAAGAATCAGGTTTTTTAATGACTAACCCTTCAAGGCCAGCCGCAATCTCTTGAATAAAATAAGCCTCAAGTTCTTGCGCCGTTGTAATAGGAATTTCTTGAATTATTTGAATTGTTTGCGTTGCGTAAGTATCAACTACCTCTTCAGACCCCCTACGCTGTTCTTTATACACACAATCAAACATGCTTAACTGCTCAGGAAGCTTTTTATCCAACGATTTTTGTGGTTGCTCGTGAGAATTCATCATATACTCATCAAACAATTTCTGAAGCAAAGCACGTCGTTCTTTTTGCTCTGTATGCAATAAACTTTTCCCATTCAAATACATAAGATCAAACATATTAAGTTGCAATGGCAATTCTGAAATAAGTTCTTCAATTCCATGCTTACGTCGACGTTTTACCGTTTCCTGAAAAGAAACAAATGTACCGGTATTAGGATCATAAACAATCGCTTCTCCATCAATGATTAAACTTTTTACAGGAAGATTCATACATGCTTTTACAAACTCAGGAAACATTGCTGACATATCAAGAAGATTACGAGAGAAGAATCGTATGAGCGGATCCTTACCTGTTTTATCAATGTGAACTTGGAGCCTAAATCCATCCAATTTTGGCTCTGCAACACAAGGTCCAATTTTTTCTATAATCGCTTGCGCACTCGGTAGCCGTTCAGCAGCTGCAGGACGAAGAGGAATGCCAACATGAATATCCATATGCTGTATCGCCTCAATGCCAGATTTTTTTAGAGTATGCGCAATAAGACCAATATCAGCACAGACATTATACGCATGTTCAAGATCAGCTCGAAGCGACTTACTACCCGTTTCCATCCACGATAAGGCATCTACTATCGTCATATCGGAAAAACCAAGCCGCAAAGTACCCAAAACAATCCTCACAATATATTTTGCCGATACCGAATCAACTGTTTTTAAAAGCTCTTGTAACTGTGCACTCTTTTTTTCTTGAGATCCGGTACCTGAATTTTTTTCAATCTGTACCAACCTTTGATAAACCTCAGAAATGGTCAAATCTTCTGTGGCATTCCATGCATGCTCCTGAATAACCAGCCCTAGGTCACCTAATGCATGCATTGATTTTTCAACCTGTTCTTCTGACATCGCCAGAAGATGTGCAACAATTTTAGCCATCGTTTTTTGGGCAATAACAAATTGTGTTCCAATGTAAGGCGGATTCAAAACCCCTATTGCAAGATAACAAAGCTCTTGCGCTTCATCTGGTGTCGCTTTTTTAAAAACCTTTGACAATTCTTCAGTGATAGCAAGACGAGACTGTATTTTTTCTATGATCGCAAAGGCATGCGCCACTTCACTAAATTTCATACTTTTCTCCGTAATTTTTTATTCATTAATTTTCTAGGCACTAGTAACTTGGTTCTTCGCCTCGCTGAGGACGATGAGTATACCCTAAATGAAAAATGACGCCGAGGGCGTCATTATCATTTTTCAGCTAATTACTGTAAGAAAACTGGTAGCGGCGCAGGGACTTGAACCCCGGACCTTCGGATTATGATTCCGCTGCTCTAACCACCTGAGCTACGCCGCCATACCAAAGTTTTTATATACTTAATTTACTTATACGAGTGTTGTTAAGAATAAATCCAAACAATGAACGAAGGAATAATAATTCCGTTGCCAAAGTTGAAAGGATCCCGAACATCATAGTAACCGCAAAACCCTGCACTGGTCCGGTACCGAATTTATAAAGAACCACGCTCATCAAAAAGGTAGTAATGTTGGCATCAAGAATGATCACCCACACATCAGAAAACCCTGTCTCCATAGCATTCTTAAAACTCATACCTGTTTTTAATGCTTCACGAGCTCGTTCAAAAATTAAAATCGAACAATCGATAGCAGTACCAACTGTTAATAACATCCCTGCAATACCTGGCAATGTAAGCGTTGCTCCAAGCCAAGAAAGACAAAATATTGTCAAAAGCAAGTTAAAGAGAAGCGCAATAAACGCTAGTAATCCACTCGCTTTATAAACGAAAACACTGAATAAAAATAAAAGACCCATACCAATCAAGCATGACATAACACCTTGATGAATCGATTCTTGACCAAGTGATGGCCCGATACGACGTTCTTCTTCAAATTTTACTGGCGCAACAAATGAACCTGATTTAAAGCTTACTGCTAAATCTTGTACTTCATCCCAAGTAAATCTGCCGGTGATAACACCATTAGTATGAATGGTTGATTGCACCGTTGCTGCTGAAATCACCTGACCATCAACAATCACTGCAATAGTACGACCTTGGTTCTTGCTCGTTAATTCGTAAAATTTATCGCCACCTTCTGGTCTAAATTCAAAAGCAACAACAGGCTCTGTACCAGTAACACCACCAAGAGCTGGTTCTGCGTTTTTTAAATCTTTACCAGTTAAGTCAGTATAGTCAGGAACTAAATAGAAAGAATTCTGCCCTTTACGACCTTCTGCACCAGGAATAATCATCATACCTTCAGGTAGTGCATAGTTATATTTTTCAAGAAGATCTTCTTCTGAGCTAGCAACGTCTTCAACTAACTTGATTTCAAGCTGAGCGGTTCTACCAATCATCTCTTTTGCGCGAGATGGATCTTCAACTTGTGGCAACTCAATAACAATATCGCGATCTCCCTGACGAGAAATAGCAACTTCAGCAACGCCTGTTTTATCAAGACGCTTACGAAGCACATCAATATTACTTTGGACAGCCCAATCTTTAATCTGCTGAATTAATTGCTCTGGCAGATGAACTTTTACTTCTGTACCAAGGTCATTGTGTATCCCAAGATCTTCATTATGAGTTTTTAAAAAGCGTGTTGCTTTTTGAGCATCTTCCATAGTTGCACAAGTAAGAACAAATGAATGTCCCTCAATTTTTTGTGATGAAGGATAAATTCCTTGATCCTTTAAACGATGAACTGCTGAACGCATACGCTCAATCAACTCAACCTTAACCGCTTCTTCAGTTTGAACTTGAAGGGTAATATAAAAACCCCCAACTAAATCAGTTCCCAATTTTAAATGCTGCTTGAGCGGCCACACAAAATAAGTGCCAACTACTGCAAGAGCCATCCAAAAAAAGAAGCCATATGCCGATTTGCGACTTGTTAAACTTGCCATGGATCCTCCCGAATCTCTAAATCACTCTGAATTACTACTCTTTTTTTAAAATTTTTCTATTTCCGCTTTTAGTATTAACTAACCATTCATTTCCTATGAAAATTAATGGTGCCGAAGAAGGGACTCGAACCCCCAAGAGATTTCTCCCACAGCCACCTCAAGGCTGCGTGTCTACCAATTTCACCACTTCGGCATTACTTATTATGATGCGCTTAAATTTACCAGATTTTTTCACGCTAATCAAACTCGAATAACACGAGCTCATCATCAATTCTTTTTAAAATCATTTTATAAATGGAGAGATTGGACGCACTCCATGACTCAATTGCTCATTATGCAATGCAGGATTATAAGAAAATGCTGAATGGTTAATCGGCTCCTCTGTTGGTGGCTGACCAAAAGTTTTCACAGGATTCGATACTTTTTGTTCTGATTTTTCTTGTGGCATAACCGATACTGGATAATCAGATTGAACAGCTTGCTCTTCTTTATGAACTACTTGTTCAACATGCGCTACTTCTTTTGAAACATCTGTTTCAAACTTCTTTTTTTCATCTTCTATTTTTAATTTCAATATTTTTTTGCGTTCTTCCACAACTGATTCCTCTTTAATAAACCAATTTTTAATGCGAGAAGCAAAAGAGATTGCAGCATGTGAAATTCGATCACAAAAATGTAAAACAAATATTTTTGCTGAACTTATAAAACTCGAAACCATTCCCATTGACAGTGCCGCTTTAGCATTCTTTGTTTCTTCTTTCTTTTTTTCTGCAGCTTCAAATTCCTTGTCGTGCTCAGACATATCTTTTTTTAATCGCTCTGATTCTTGCGCTTGTTCTAAAACTCCAGCCTGTTTTTTCAAATCAACACTAGATTGTTTAAGCGATTGAACCTGAGAACTAATGCTTTGAGAATGAGTACGAGCCGTTTGCAGCGTTTGATTAAAATAAGATGAAAATTGACTAGTAATATACGAATGAACACTTTGAATATCTTTTAAAAGACCTTCTGTTTCGTAATAACTTTTACGTGCAATTTTATCATTCAACTCACGAGCAATATCTTTAAAATTGTCCCATGCTTTTTGCTCATACTGATTTGCAACATCAATTTGCTTAAAAAGGGTATCTAATGCTTCATCAATTTTTTGATCAACTGCTTGCAAAGCTTTTAAGTCTAACTTTATTTGCTCAAGGTCATGTTGCTTATGCTGTAATGCATTATATAAATCTTCTTGCTGTTTATTTAAAAATCCCTGCTCTGGTTTTTCTTTTTTTACAAAATCAAGACAGTAATCAATAATATCCTGCAACTCACCTTCTTCAAGCCCTATTTGACCATAAGAAATATCTAATTCACGATCAAGCCTGTTACGTTGCGAAATATAATCCATACGAGCATTCATGATCTCATTAAACACCTGTTTAATCTGCTCATACACTCCTTCTGTCTTCTCCCACCACACACGCTTTAAAAGCCAATTGCCACTTCCTTCTTGATCAAATGTATCTACTTCACTATCAACTACTGCATCTTCTCCCGTATCACGATTTTTTTCCGTATCAACTTCTGAACGTTGCTCATTTCTATGCCCAGAAAACTCCTGATTAAAAGCATTTTCTTCTCGACGCGGCTCTTCCCTATTAGGAAATTCCCGATTAGGTTCTTCCCTATTAGGAAATTCCCGACGCGGCTCTTCTAGATGAGACGCAAATGGATTACCACCACCCATTGGATTTCCACGATTATTCTCAGGAAAATTTGCATTATCATGAGACGCAAACGGATTTGGTCCAAAAGGAGAAAGAGGCTCTACTGAGAAAGAACCTCCCATATATCCAAAGACAAATAGCGCTATTAGTTTTTTCTTCACTTTTTTGACTCTCCTTTACAAGATTCAATTTATAATGTTTTGGCAAGTTCCTTAAGTTCATTAAAGAGACTTTTGGATAACTCTTCTGCTTCCCAAGAGGTATAGCTCCATTTAACTCCAGCGTCAATACGAGTCAAAATTGAACGATCACTCTTAATATCAATAATGTCTATACGAACAATATTTATTAAAGGATGCACTTGAGAAGGAGCCCGCACCACACCGGCACGACCAAGAACGCTATACGCAACATTACCTTCATCCATAAAGCACATCATCACTTTTTTTTGCCAGACCATATTGTGATATCCGGTGTGATCTTTGTGAATTGCTATCAAAATACTTTCAAGCCCTTTTGGATAAATGCATTGGAGCGGAGTAGTGTGCGGAAGTCCTTTTTCAGAGAACGTTGCTAACACTGCTATCGTTTGGCCATTTTTTAATACCGCTACCAAATCTTCTGGTAATTTAACACCAACATGTTTTGCCATAATTCCACATACCTCTTCGTGTATAGTACTTCGACTTTCTTGTTCTTTCACACCGATAGGTGAGCAGAAACCTCATTTTCCAACGCCAAAGACATTGGCGTTAACTTAATTTTTTGTCCCTCTTTTTGTATTAATTTCTTTTCTTCTAGAGCTTCCAAACGACTAAAAAAAAGCTGCTGCCTTTCTTCTGTCAATCCCTCTATTACATCTGAAATCAAAACCCCTTTGTTTCTTCTCAATCCAAGCATTAATGTTTCAAGGCGCGCCGCTTCTTCTGTTACCAGCTCAGCAGAACAGATCACATCACGCCCATCTTCTTGCGCCTGCATATATATCTGAATATTTTTTTCGTTTTGTATGCGAGCCTCTCCATCAAATGACCATGCCCCAATTCCCACTCCCTTAAATGGTTTCCTGTCCCAGTATACCTGATTATGCTGGGATGCCCATCCTGGACGAGCAAAGCTTGATGTTTCGTATTGCTCAAAACCACCAGAAGCCAAGGTTGCAACAGACCAATAATATAAATCAACCGTTTCATCATCAGGAGGAAGCGTAATCTGACTACGAGCAACCCTAAAATAGAGCGGCGTTCCTTCATGAACCGATAAAAAATACATCGAAACATGCTGGATCGGCCAACTAATTAGCTCATGAATAAGCTCTCGCCATTCTTGGTCACTCACTCCCGGCAACCCAATAATAATGTCAATCGAAACTGAAGAAAAATTTCCCGCAAGTTGTTGTATAAGCTGACGAACTTGTGCCGCACTCTGCTTCCTATTAAGGTTCTGCAGCACAACATCATTCAAGCTTTGCACCCCCACACTAATGCGAGTAATACCAGCTTTTTGCCATACTGCAATTTGCTCTAGGCGAACCGTTCCCGGATTTGCTTCTATAGTAATTTCAGAGATCGACCGCATATCAAACGTATGTTTAAGTGTATCAAACGTGTCAAGTAGTAATTCGTCCGGCCACGTACTTGGAGTACCTCCACCAATATAAATGGTTTTTAAAGGAACCGGATTCACCTGTTCTTCTGAAAAGCGAATAAGCTCTTTTTTTATTGATTCATGGTAACGCCCCATATGCGCATCCTGCCCTGCTAATGCAACAAAAGGGCAAAAATGGCATTTGTAGGGACAAAAAGGCCAATGAATATAAAGCGATTCTGTTTGAGCCTGAGCGTTATACCGCACCTAATCAACTCCACGGTAACATTTAAGAAGTGTAACACTTAAAAATAGGGAAAAGTATTAGAGTACCTATTTTTTTCAAACCATTCAACCAAAGCCATTCACCTTGTCTTATTTTTATGCTTTTTCAAAAGAATACTCGAAAATTAATGAGCAATAAAAATCATTTAAGCCTAAGTCACCAAATAAGGCCAATAAAATTAACAAATTAAAATAATAAATAGAATTTCAATCGAGCTTATTTTACATTTATTTTATTAAAAAGAGTTAAAAATAAGCTCAGGCCTCCACCAGTTGTAAAATAAATTTTCTATTGTACAATTGTTACTAATGTTAATTTTCACAAATCTTGGAGGTATAAAATGAAATCAATACTTAAAAATGCCCTTATGGGCATACTGCTTATTGCAGGAACAACAAAACCAGCCGTTACAGAAGAACAAGTTAAAACAGCTTTAATAAGCATTATTCCTACTAATGGCACCATCACTAATGAAACCATTAAAGAATGCGTTGGAAATCTAAACTGGGGTAATCCTTGGTGGCTTTGTTCAGAAATCAACACTGCTTTAAAAGCAGATAAAACTCCAACTATAAACGCAACAAGCTATAATTCCGTTAATGGATATCTTCCCTACATGAAGACAATTTATGCTGACACAACAACGAATACAGTAAAAAAACTCGTTGTAATTACTGAAAACAATGTCACTATTTGTGGAATTATTTTTACAAAAACTGCCACTAACTGTACCGCTGAATACAAAACAAAAAACGAAGTTGTCACAATTCAAGATCAAAAAAGTCTGCAATCAATGTTTGGATTAGCTAATAGAGGACTAGCATCTTTCTATTGCGTTCCTACAGAATATCGCGGGCCTCTTTACACTGCTGGAAAATATCTAGCTAAAGCAGCTGTATTTAGTGCAATACTTTATGGAGGTAAAAAATTCCTTAATTGGTATGCTGATAAAACTCCACTTTTAAACGAAATTGCTGATCTTAAAAATCAAATGGCTAACTTATCACAAAGAATGTCCGGACATGCTGCATCCATAGCATCCACAGCAATAGTAGCACCTGCTGCTACAACTGCCGCTGCTGCTGCAACCACTGTTCTGACAGAGGTAGTAGTTCCAGCAAGCAAAGGCTTTATTGAAAATGCTATAGCAGTAGGAAAAGAAATTATTAAACGACATTAAATCTCACAAATTAAACAACATACGCATTGATGAAAAGGTCTGTTCGTTCTATCCCTCATAGTTAAGAACAGCGGACCTCTTTTCATCAAAGCGGAATCATCTAATAAAAAGCTCATCTCTATTTAGCTCTGGGGCTGGGAAATTTTCCTAGCTCCTTTTCATTTAATTACCAGCACCTTACACATTTTTATCACTACATCTTAATAATTTTTAAAAAAGGAAAAAATATGAATTTTTTTATAAAAACAAGTCTTCTTGGCATACTTTTAATATCTTTAGGAACAATACAATCAATGACTAGTCCTGATTTTCGCTTTGAGGCAGTGCTATCAGAAGAAGGTATTCAAATAATGAGACTTATGAAATTGGAAAGAAAAGATCTTTTCTTTATACCTTTCGCCAGAATGAAATTTTCTCACCCAACACTTCTTTTTAGCCCGGATAGCGCTACGCTTTGTATTGCTAATGGATGTGCAGTAACTGAATTATGGGATATTAAATCACAGGAAAAAATAGGTAATGCCAATATCGACAGCCCTCTATGCTTTAGTCCCGATAGTAAGTGGCTAGTTACAGAACTTGATTCAACAGTTGGTATTTGGTCTGTAAAATCAGAATCTGTACTCTACATAGAAAATTTCTATGTAGAAGAAATAAACTTCGGTGTTAACAAAGTGTATTTATGTGGGACCTCAGACCAATTGGAATCTTCCCAAACAAAAACAGAAGTAATTGTGGTAGACCTTACTTCTCTTAAAATCACTCATAGAGATACTATCAAAGAAATACCTTCTGACTTTAATGTGCATATCTTAAAAACCTACGGGCGAGATGACTCAGGAGTAGCAACACCAGCAAGCGCTACCCCTATACCTATGCCATCATTAGAAGAAGCAGAACCTGGAACCTTATCTAATGTTCTTAATTGTCTCTTCAGCTAAATATCATTGACGGGGAAAATAATTAAAAATAAAATCATTTTTTATTGATTTTATTTTTAATTATGGAGGTACTATCACATGTTTTTATTCTTTATTCTCTTGCTTACAAGCGTCACCTATGTAGATGCCTCAGCACCAGAATCAGTTAGACCATCTCGTTTTACAGTTATCCATAATTTTACTCGTAGAGGAAGTACTAGCAGCAATGACAGCGCTCCTGATACTGCAAAAGATCCTCTTCTTCCTAGAAAAACAAAAAAACCTTTAGCCGAAGAAAAACCTAATGATTCAAGCTCATCAGCCTTTGAATCACATGAAATTAATTCTGAAATTATAATAGAGCCTGCTGTAACAGAGTTTATGAACTTAAGAGAAAAGGCTAAATGTTATGAAGGCCGAAATTTAGATAAAAATGACCTTACGGCACTTAGTAATGATTTTTTACGAAAAATTCTACAAATTTCAGATTTAAGAATAGCCATTGCTACTCTTCAAGGCGCCTGCTCAATCTTTAAACGTATCATTTTTGAAGAAGAACACAGCGATATCGATTACATTGCCAAGAAACTTAAAGACCTCAAAACACTTGATCCAGTTGAACGAGCAGCTGTTATAAAAGCTGAACTAAGTTTTGATCTCACAACACTTAAAGAAATACAACGTACTCACATGATCGTTGTTTTTAATCCTCTAGCGGCTCCTTCTAAAACTTGCTTACGAAAATCCATTGATCGTGACATTGAGACAAAAACAACACCTAAAACTGATGAGCCAAGAAGAAAGAGTATTTCATTCCAATCAGACTTATCATCACCTACTAAAAAAAAACCTGATGAAACACAAGGCTTTCTCAGCCGACTTTTGAATGCAGAATAAATAATTAGCCATTTAAGGAATGAATGAGCGCTTTTGTTTTTTTAATTGCATCTTCCATACGTTCTTGAACCGCATGCTGATTCGCAAATTTAATAAAAACCACTCCTTCAAAAAGATCTTTCATCGTCTCATATACATGAGATGGAATAAGCTTTGTGGTCTTGAGAAACTCTAAAAGTTCAGTATCTGTTTTATCAACAAGATGCATTCCATAACGCTCTTGCAAGTACTGCTTCATAATTTCTGTCAGCCGCAAGTAAAATAGTTGTCCATCTGAAAAATCAGTTTTTTCAACGCTCGTAATATCACGTAATGCTTTTTGCCAATACAAAAGAACTACTGGCTTGCGTGTTTTTTTATAAATGAAATAACCAACTACAAGACAAAGTATAAAAATAACCACACACATGGTCACTTTTGCGGTAAAAGAAAGCCACCATGGCTCATAGACGATGTCATAGATATCAATCAACTCAAGTTTTTGTTGCTCCATGGTTTGACTTCCTTTTTTATGAAAACATTCGTTGTCTACAAAAGCGAATCAACTCGCCCATGAATGGTTTTTGCACTTCAAGTTCAATCAAATCAGCTCCACATTTTTTCAACATAAATTTAACTTCTTTATGCCATTCTTTCATATGCAGCGCTAAATCTTTTGAGCCAGTTTTTAAAAGACCAACCAATCCTGTTTCAGGATCACGCACCGAAAGAAAACCGACATCAGGCAACTCTTGTTCACATCTATCAAAGCATAGAATGGCAATAGTGTCATATTTTTTGCATACGATTCTAAGTAATTTTTCATACCCTGAGCCAACAATAAAATCTGAAATTAGAAAAACAATCGCATCTTTTCTATTCATCTGAATAAGACGATGGAATGCTGGTTCAAAAGAAGTAGTTCCCGCCGGTTGATGACCAAACAATGTCTCCATAATCAAGCGGATGTGTTGCCTGCCTCCTTTGGGGGGGATAACTGTTTGTACCTGATCAGAAAACAAAATAAGACCAACCTGGTCTTTGCCATAGTCGGCTACTAGTGCAAGCACACTAGCAATTTGAGCAAACAACTCACTCTTTAATTCTTCAGAAGAACCAAAAAATGTGGATGCAGATCCATCAACAACAAGCATGATGACACGATTGCGCTCTTCGATATACTCACGGATCAACAACTTATCTTGTCGTGCAGTTCCTTTCCAATCGATAAAACGAATATCATCGCCTTCTTGATAATCACGAATTTGATCAAATTCAAGACCGGATCCTTTTTTTGCTGAACTATAATCCCCGATCAAAGTGCCACTCAAAAGACGCCTGGTGTGAATCTCTATATTTCTGACCTTTTGTAAGATTTCTTTACTGAGCTTCATACGAACAACTCCTTTAAGTGTTTAAATCCGCAGTCCTACGCATTTTTGATGCAGGAGGATTACAGTAAATAAGGTTCAAGAACTTTCGGTAAGATAATGCTGCCATCTGGTTGCTGATACGTTTCCATCAAGGCTACCATCAAACGAGGAAGCGCAAGCGACGATGCATTCAACGTGTGGACTAATTCAGTTTTATCACCAGCTTCTTTGCGATACCTAATTTTTCCACGACGCGCTTGGAAATCGGTACAATTACTTGCAGAAGAAACTTCGTAATATTTTTCTTGTCCTGGCAACCACACTTCAATGTCATACGTTTTTGCTGAAGCAAAAGAACAATCTTGTCCAGCTAGCAAACTAACGCGATAATGCAATCCAAGTTGCTGTAAAATATCTTCTGCACATGCAATCATACGATCCTGTTCAATCCCAGATTTTTCTGGTTCACAAAAAGATACCAGTTCAACTTTTTCAAACTGATGAATACGAATGAGGCCACGTTCCATTTTTCCATAATTACCTACTTCACGACGGAAACAACTTGTCCACGCAGTCAAACGAATAGGCAAATCATCAGTAGGAATAATCGTATCACGATATTTATTTACTAAACTCACTTCAGCGGTAGGAATGGCATACAAACCATCAGCAGCAACAGTAAATACTTCTTCTTTAAATTTTGGAAAATTACTTGCAACGGTTAGTGTTTGTTCATTAGCCATCGCAGGTGGAAGAGCAATTTCAAATCCATGTTTTTTATTATTTTTAAGCATAAAGAAAGCTAATGCATACAAAACACGAGCACCTTCTTGGTCATACCAAACAAAATGTGAGCGAGCGACACTGGCACCTGTTTCAAAGCTAAACCATTTATTTTGAGCCGCAAGCTCTTGGTGATGTTTAATTGGAAATGAAAATTCAGGTTTTTTTCCAAACTCTCTCACCACTACATTTTCTTCTTTATTACCTTCTGGGATATCATCCAAAGCAAGGTTAGGGCACGTAAGCGCAAGTGACATAAACTGCTCACTCAGTTCCTTAAGTTCCGCTTCTTTTTCTTTAAGATCTTTACCAACAGCCATCGACTCTTGACGAATAGCATCAGTAATGCCCGATTTTGCCTGTTCTGCTAAATCATTTTTTAAAGAACGTAAAAGCTCAACATGAGAAGTAAGTTGACGAACTTTTTTATCAAATGCTAAAAGTTGTCCAACGGGAAAAAAAGGGTCTTTTTTAAGAAGCGATGCGACAGCATGGGCATCACTACGGAGACGACTTACATCAATCATACCTATATACTCACTTTAAGGATGGAATAAGGTTTTAAGGTACTTCAAAAAACAGTCTTTTGCAAAATCACCTATCAATAGTAAAAGGCCACCGAAGCAGCCTCTTAATTGCATGAGCGATACTTTTTTTGATAAAAGTTTCGTTATGAAGTTTTAATAAGTTCACGAAGGTGTTTGCCCGGTTTGAAACGGGGAACACTTACTTCTGGAAGATTTATACGTTCCTTTGTGGCAGGGTTAATACCCTTTCTTGCAGGACGACGTGACACCCAGTAGGTACCAAATCCAGTAATCGCAACTTTGTCACCTTTTCTCAAGGTACGTTCAATTATACGGATTAATGAATTAAGGACACGAGTTACATCCTTTTTACTGAATGCTGTCTCTTCACTCAAAGAATTGATTAATTCACTTCTGTTCATCGATCCTCCTACGGTTAATTATTAAAAAACACTGCTTTCCACTACTACAATTCTTTTTTTCTTTTAATGGTGTACACAGTAAAATTGTCATTCAGGTTATTTTTTTCTGTACCTTTGTCAAATACAAAACAAACAGTTACTATTTTTTAAAAAAACAAAAAAGGAATAATGAGAACAGTGCGTAATTTTTAGTAAAATTATTACACACTACATTTTAAAAAAAGGAATTTAAAAATGCTTATCGATACCCATTGTCACCTGAATACCATAATAAAAAATGAGTTCGACGCGCCTTTACCAGAAAACTTTTCTGAACTTATACAACCATATCTTGATGAAGCCCGATTGCATCAGGTAAAACACATTATCAATGTAGGCACAAGCCTCATTGAGAGCATCAATTGCGTACTGCTTGCAAAAACCTTTAAAAATATATGGGCAACACTCGGTACCCATCCCAACGATTTAACGACAGACTGGAAATCAGACATCGTTGCCTACAAAAAAATATTACAAAGCACAGATAAAGAACGAATTGTTGGCATTGGAGAAATTGGACTCGATTACCATTATCCTGACTTTGACAAACAGCGCCAATACGACGGATTTCGCGCGCAAATAGAAGTTGCCCTCGAACACGATTTACCGGTCGTCATACACACACGTGATGCAGCAGATGAAACCTTACACGTCATAGAAGAGTATAAACAAGACAACATCCGCGGAATTATTCATTGTTTTTCTGAAAATGCAGCGTTTGCCAAACATGCGCGAGAACTTGGATTTTTACTTGGTATCGGCGGACCACTGACCTATCCAAAAAATCAGTACCTTCGAGATATCTTTATCGAAACACCGCTTGAATCAATTGTTCTTGAAACTGATGCCCCATTTCTTCCTCCACAATATATGCGTGGCAAGAAAAACACCCCCGCACAAATAGCGTACATTGGACAGTTTTTGGCCGATCTTAAAGGCGTATCGCTAGAAGAAGTTGCACGCATAACAACTCAGAATGCAGTTAACTTGTTTCGCATATAAAAAAAAAGAGAGCTTTCAAAACCAGAAAGCTCTCTTAAAACCCAATAGATTTTTTTAGTATGAATCACCATGATGATGATAATTACGCAGTGATAAGCCGAAGATGGCCAATACTGCCGCATAAATAAAATAGTTCAGTGACAATGTAAAGCATTGGCTAAGGTAAGGGCTTTTAAGATGGATAATGAGTGCGGCACCACCAACAAACGTTGCGTAAAGAAGCGCTAGCGTTGTGTAAAAACGAATTTTGTGAACAAGTAGTTGAGTTCTTTGCGACAAGAACTCTTTAAGCATCAATAACAATGCATGCAATGCGCACACACAAACCAATGCAGGAAGAATAATAGTGGTAGTAATTTCAGCCCATTTAGCTGAAAAAAGATAAAAAGCGCCCAAGGCAATTCCTAATCCGCCAATCAGAATTCCCGCTGAACGAACAGCGCGGTACCATTGCATCTGATACGAAAAACACCAGACAGTACAGACATAACTTGCAAATGCAAGAAATGCCCAGGCTAAAAGTGCTGCCCCTGCTTGTACTAAAAAATCTGCCCCTACTGTTCCCATAGTATCTGTAAT
>CANNBR010000003.1 GCA_947502805.1 bacterium | reverse complement strand
ATGAACTTCTACAATCCCTATCAGGATATGTGTTTGAGGTCCTAAGCCCGTAGGAGCTGGACCGAGTTATATTCGTTAAAAGCGATCGAACCGCAGGTTTGTGCCCTAGATTCCAAAGGGATAGGCAAGTATCCCATTTGGTGCCGCGCGCAGAGCGCAACAGAAGGCTAAGTTGTTGAAAGAATAAAGGTTCTTGCGCAGAATCCTCTCCCCACCTTAGTGCTGCCCGCAGAGAGCGCACTTACGTCTTTTTCAAAAGATAATTAAAAAGGAACTTTTTCTCTTTAGGCCAGCCCGCTCAACGAAAGTAGCATTGGAATAAAAAAGTGAGTATACTTTACCCTTTCTCCGAACTGAAAAACTCTCAAAGAGGGGCAATGCGAGAAAAGTTATTCACTATAGAAGGGTTTGCGTGATACTGGAAAGTGTAAAATCGTTTTTGGGAGGATCGCTTCATAAGGAAGAACATAAAAAGTTTTTTCTTTTGTCAGTGATATTCGGCATTACGATTGGTGTTTACGGGTTATTGCGTCCTATAAAAGACAGCATTTTCTTGAACATGATTGGCACAAACTACGTTCCTTTGGCTAAATTGCTTTCGGTTATTGTGGTTATTCCTGTAGTTATGATCTATTCAAAACTTGTTGATCGTTTTCCTCGTCATGTGGTTCTTTATATTCTTTCGATTTTTTATGTGGTGTCTGCCATTATCTTTGCGATTCTTATTTTAAATCCAACTACAGGCATTGCTAATACTGTAGCAGATACTTCGCGTGTTTTAGGTTGGGCATTTTATTTATATGCAGACACATTTGGTATAATTATGGCAGCACTTTTTTGGGCTTTTGTTTCTGATACCACAACACCTGATGCTGCAAAGCGTGGATACAGCATAATTGTAATGGGTGCTCAAACAGGAGCTGTGTGTCTCCCTCTTATTTCAAAATATATCATTTTATATTGTGGTACTGGTGGTACCGGTTATGCACTTCTTTTTGGGGTGTTTGTTTTATCTTTTTTGCCGCTTATGGTGTTTTATTATATGCGACATGTTCCGAGCTCTCAGATGAAAGGGTTTGTTGCTGATGAGCGCTCTCCTATTGAAGGGGGGCATAAAAAGGCAGGATTTCTTGAAGGACTGCGTTTGCTTTTAAGTAAGCCCTATTTACTTGGTATTTTTGCAATTGTTTGTTTCTATGAAGTGATTAATGGGATTCTTGATTTTCAATTTAAAGGACTTGCAAAAAATTCTTATTCTGGTGATGCCTTAACTGTTTTCTTAAATGATTTTGCTGTGGTTACTAATTTTATTGCACTCATATGCGTGCTGGTAGGTATAGACCGTTTTGGAAGATCATTAGGATTTGGAAAAACACTTATTTTGCTTCCATTATTGGTTGGGGTATGTGTCGTTGGTATGAGTTTTTACCCAGTGCTTATTGTAGCATTTGCTATTCAAGCTATTCAAAAATCATTTAATTATTCTCTCATTTTGCCGGTGAAAGAACAGTTATATATTCCTACAACAAAAGATACTAAGTATAAGGCAAAAGCGTGGATTGATATGTTTGGTTCTCGTTTTTCTAAGGGTAGTGCATCGGTCATTAATAGTATGAGAGGCGTTCTCGGGGCTGAGGGATTCATCGTCTTCAGTCTGTTAGTGTCGTTTGGTCTTATTGGTGTATGGATGTTTGCAGCGTTGTTTGTGGGAAAAGTGCATGCTCAAGCACTGCGTGAAGATAGAGTAGTGTGTTAATTAATAGTTGTTTGTAAAAGAAAGGTATTTCTTTATGTTAAGTGCGATTAAGTCGTTTTTTAGTGGTGGGTCAGCGCAAAGTCCCGAAGAAAGTAAAAAGTTTTCGATACTTGCGGTTTTATTTGGTATTACAATTGGAGTCTACTGGCTCTTGCGTCCCTTAAAAGACGGTGTCTTTTTGACAATGGTTGGTATTGATTATCAACCGATGGTTAAAATGCTTTCTGTAGCGGTGATTGTTCCATTAGTTATGATCTATTCTAAGTTGGTTGATCGTTTTCCTCGTCATGTACTTATGTACGGTTTTTCGCTTTTTTATGCTATTAGCGCCATTATTTTTGCAATTTTAATTCTTAATCCAGTTACTGGTATTTCGAATGCTGTTGCAGAACCAAGCCGCTGGCTTGGTTGGGCTTTCTATATTTTTGTAGAAAGTTTTGGATCTATTATGGTTGCGCTTTTTTGGTCTTTTGTATCTGATACAACTTCTCCTGAAGCGGCAAAACGTGGATATCCTACAGTTGTTTTAGGTGCTCAAGTTGGTGGGATCGCAGGTCCGCTTGCAGGTTCATACATTATCCCTTACTTTGGCGATAATGGCACTTCATACGCAATTCTTTTCGGTGTAGCTATTTTATGCATGCTTCCTGTAATTGTTCGCTACTATATGAACAATGTCTCTCATGATCAAATGGAAGGATTCCATGGAGAGTCTAAAAAGCCACTTGAAGGCAAAAAGCCAAGTACAGGATTCATGGAAGGCCTTCGCCTTCTGGTTACCAAACCTTATTTGCTTGGTATTTTTATTGTTGTTTCGTTTTACGAAATTATCGTTACTATTCTTGATTTCCAATTCAAAAGCTTGGCATCAGCATCATACAGCGGTAATGCGCTTGGTGCTTACCTTTCTAACTATGCAATTTGGACCAACGTTGTTGCGTTTATCTGCGTAGTGGTTGGCGTGAATAATATCGGTCGTAAGCTTGGCCTTGGAAGAACTCTTATGTTGCTTCCAGTGATCGTTGGTATTGCGATGGTTGTCTTGTCAGCTCATGCTGTATTACCTATAGCATTCGCCATTATGGTGTTTTCAAAAGGTATCAACTACGCGCTTAACCAACCAGCAAAAGAACAACTTTATATTCCAACAACTAAAGAAACTAAATACAAAGCCAAGGCTTGGATTGACATGTTCGGTTCACGTTCTTCAAAAGGTGTCGGTTCTCTTATCAATAGCTCTAAAAAAGCATTGGGAGCAGAAGGATTCATCTGGTTCAGCTTGCTTAGTTCTCTTGGTTTAATTGCTATTTGGATGTACGCCGCAGCATTCCTAGGAAGAGAGCATTCTAAAGCGATCAAAGAAGATCGTCCAGTCTGCTAAATCAGAATATTTTCGGCAAAAAATAAGAATGGGCACCTATAAAAAGGTGCTCATTCTTTAATTAAAGAATTTCTGAAACATTCATATGAAATAAGAAAATAAAGTCCTGTCATTGCGAGCTTGCGTGGCAATCCCTTCAGTGCAAGCATGTAGAAAAGTAAACACTGCCTGATCTCTCAAGGGTTAAAGTATGGAAAAATTTATCATGAAATGGTGGGTTATGGTTCAATGCATGCAGAAGAAGCTTTAAAATTATTTGTATGCGCTGTAGGGATTGCCACGCAAGCTCGCAATGACGGGGATTGTCTTTGCTATAAGTGAGCTCTAAATCGTTGTAGTAAGAGCTTCTAGAATGTGTTAGAATAAGCTGATATAAAGGCTTTTTTGAAAGGTGTTGTTACAAGTATGTTACAAGAGTTTAAGTCGTTTTTTTCGAGACCTGTTGAACAAAGTCCTGAGGAACGTAAAAAGTTTTCAACGCTTGCAGTTCTTTTTGGTATCACTATTGGTGTGTATTGGTTATTGAGACCGATTAAAGATAGCGTTTTTATGACGATGGTTGGCATTGATTATCAACCAATGGTTAAAATGTTATCCGCGCTTATTATGGTTCCTTTGATTATGATCTATTCTAAGTTGGTTGATCTTTTATCTCCTCATAGACTTTTATATTTGTTGACATTGTTCTATGCGATTATTGCGCTTGTTTTTGCGATTCTTATTTTAAATCCACTTACTGGTATCGATAATACAGTCTCTGACCCAATGCGATTTTTAGGGTGGGCATTTTACCTGTTTGTGGAAAGTTTTGGGGTCATTATGATCACCTTATTTTGGTCATTTGTTTCAGATACAACAACACCAGAAGCTGCTAAGCGAGGATATTCAACGATTATCATTGGTGCTCAAAGTGGCGGTGTGCTTGGTCCTTTGATAGGTAAATACATGACTAAATGGGTTGGAACTTCTTATGCAATCATGGCTGGTGTTGCCATTTTATGCTCGCTTCCCTTTTTCATTTATTACTACATGCATCATACGTCACATGCGCAAATGAAGGGATTTCATGGAGAAGCAAAAAAACCTCTCGAAGGAAAAGTTAAAACAGGCTTTATGGAAGGCTTTCGTTTATTAATTACTAGGCCCTATTTGCTTGGCATCCTTGGTGTTGTTGCATTTTACAATATTACGATCACCATTTTAGATTTTCAGTTTAAGGCATTGGCAAGTGCATCATATACCGGCCATGCATTGGGTGTGTATTTGAGTGACTATGCTATCTGGACTAATATTATTGCACTAGTAGCAGTTGTTTTTGGTGTTGATAGAATTGGAAGAGCTCTTGGTCTTGGTAAGACCCTTATGCTTCTTCCGATTATGATAGGGATAGCTTTAGTTGCGCTGGCATTTAACCCACTACTTTCTGTTGGCTTTGGGGTTATGGTTTTTTGCAAAGGAATTAACTATGCGCTTAATCAACCAGCAAAAGAGCAGCTCTATATTCCTACAACTAAGGAGACCAAGTATAAAGGTAAGGCGTGGATTGAAATCTTTGGGAATCGTGCTTCAAAAGGAATTGGTTCATTAATAAATAGCTCTAGAAAAACCCTCGGAGCAGAAGGTTTTATTTGGTTTAGTTTATTAACCTCTCTTGGGCTTATTTCTGTCTGGCTAACAGCAGCTCTCTTCTTAGGTAAAACTCATGCAAAAGCAATTAAAGAAGATCGTCCAGTTTGTTAAAAATTCCTCTGTTCATAGCGCTAATACTGTGCTAGAATGGCTGTTATAAAGGCTTTTTTGAAAGTTAGGCAAAAAGAAGCAAGGAATCATATATGTTTAATTCTCAAAAAATATATAAAAATATCATGGATATGAAGCTATGTGCTTTCACGTCCATGCCAGTTCCCTGCCGCAGACTTAAAGAGTGTCACGTAGTAAATTTCAGCCTCTTGAATTAATTTCAAGAGGCTTTTTTTGTAGTTTTTTTTGATGTTGAAAATCGTTCTAGGAAAGAGGCTTTTATGCAGAAGGCGATGGATGTACAAAGAGATGTTAACCACTATGAGCGTTTAAAAGTTCTTTTTTTGAGTGGAGTTTTTTTCTCTATTATTGCGTCATATACCATCATCAAAGAGTTAAAAGATTCTTTATTTATCGACATTGTGGGCAAGGAATATGTTCCTTTTGCTAAACTTTTTATGATTATTGTTCTTATTCCGATTGTTCTTTTTTATTCGAAAATGGTTGATAGGGTAAGGCGCTATCAGTTGCTTTGTTTTTTTGCTTATGTGTACAGCATTATTGGTTTTCTGTGCGCTGCGATTGTTGCCTATTATGGAGTGGGTGCTGAAAATACATTACATTCTTATGTCTATTGGCTTTTTGGCTGGCTTTATTTTTTCTATGTAGAAAGTTTCTCTCCCTTTGTTCTCAGTGTGTTTTGGGCTTTCTTGAGTTCTATTACCTCTCCTGATGGAGCTAAAAAAAATTATGGAACGTTGATCTCTTGGTCAAAAGTTGGTGGCATGATGACTTCTGGCCTTGCCTGGTTTTTGCTTTCTCACAATAATGGTCATTATGGATTGGGCATGTCGGATACGATGATACATTTTTTGTTAATGACATTATCGGCAACTCTTTTATTAGCTATTCCTTTAATTATTAACATTATGATGAAAAAAGTTCCTGGTCGTTATTTGCATGGGTATGAAGCTGCGTATCAGTTTGAAAAAAATGAAAGTAAGTCGGAGGAAGAAGCAGAGGAGGGTATGTTTGCAGGGCTCAAGTTTCTTATTAAAAATCCCTATATGTTTGGAATTTTCGCCTCAGTATTTTTTTATGAAGTAGTTAGTGCGGTTTTGAGCTATATGCGTTTAGGAATAGCGCAAGATAGCTCAGGTGGAACCGTTTCAGGTGCAAGTTGTTTTCTTTTTAAGATTGTTTTTATTACTCATTTTGTGGGATTTATTATTTCTTATTTTGGAACAAGTAGAATAGTTACCCGTTTAGGCGAGCGCCTTTCATTAATGGTCATGCCATTAGTTATTGGGGTATTGTTGCTGTATCTTGTTTTTAGCTCATCTCCTAATGCATTAATAGCAGCATTTGTAGTATTGCGGGCCGTTTATTATGCCTTCAGTCAACCGGTAACAGAGTCTTTATATATTCCAACAATTAAGACCATGAAATTTAAATCTAAGGCATGGATTGATACATTTGGTAAAAAGTTAGCTCGTGGATTTGGATCTACTTTTAATATTATGATTGCTCCTTTGACAGGAGCTGGATTGATTTTATTCCAAGGTGTTTTCTTTTCAGGAATCATTGGTATTTGGCTTGCAGTTTCTTTCTTTCTTGGCAAACGCTATCAACGAGCCATTAAGCGAGGTGAAGTTATTGGGTCTAAAGATGTGGAAAATGCCGCTCACATTGCAAAATCTTAAGAGTCTGATACGATTAACAGCATTATAAAAGCCTATTTTCTTAAGTCAGGGTGGCCTCCAGCTTAAAGCTGAGCCAGAAAATAGTCGTATAACCCTGTAGGAAGGATCTCATGATAGATTTTCGTGTGTTAGTAAAAGCGGGCGTTCACTTTGGTCATCAGGCCTCACGTTGGAACCCGCGCATGGCTCCCTACATCTGGGGAACCAAAAATGGTGTTCACCTTATCAACGTTGCAAAGACTGCATTCCAATTGGATAAGTCATGCAAATTGTTAGAGCAAATTGCTGCTGATGGTAAAACTATTCTTTGGATTGGAACAAAAAAAGCTGCACAGCAAACAATGCGTGATGCGGCTCAGTCAGTTTCTATGCCTTATGTAACTCATCGTTGGATTGGTGGAACACTCACTAACTTCCCACAAGTGAAAAAATCAGTTACTCGCTACTTACATTTCCAAGATGTTGTAGAAAAAGCTGATACTAATCACTACACCAAAAAAGAATTAAACACGTTCAAAAAAATCGTTGAAAGATTAGAAAAAAATATCGGCGGTATCGTTCACTTGGTATGGCCAGTAGGCGCAATTATTGTTGTTGACGTTAAAAAAGAAATGTCTGCAATTAAAGAAGCTGCAATGGTTGGCGTTCCGGTATTTGCGCTTGTTGATACCAATGGTGATCCATTGTTGGTTAACTACGTAATCCCAGGAAATGATGATTCTGTGCATTCAATTGAAGCAGTTATTAAGCCATTGGCTGAAGCTGTATTGCGTGGAAAGCAAGTTGCTGACGTTAAAAAGAAAGCAGAAGAACAAGAACAAGAACTTCTTCGTGAAAAGAAACGTGCAGAACGTAAAGAAGCTGTTGATGCTCATAAAGCACTTCACCCTACTAACGAAGCACTCGTTGCTTTCTTAGAAAAAGAAGATGAAGAAGATGCTAAAGGTGGCGCTAAAAAAACTGTTGGTAAAAAGACTTTTACTCCGCGTCGTGAAGGTGGTTCAAAACCTTTCACTCCTGGTGGTGGTAACAAGTCTGGAGCTCCAAGGAAGTCTTTTAACAAGAGCTTTGGTCCTAAAAAAGACGGCGGCGGCGCTCCTAAAAAATAAGGCATATTTAGGGAGAGATGTCTGAGCGGTCGAAAGAGCACGATTGGAAATCGTGTATATCCTGAAAGGGGTATCGAGGGTTCGAATCCCTCTCTCTCCACCAGCTTTCGCGAAGGCTTCAGCTGGCAGGCGATAAGAACTTAGAGTGAAAGCTGTCCGCCAAAGCTCGCAAGAGCGACGGAGGGCTTGATTCTTTGAGTGGAATTGTAAAAAGAAACCAAAGATAGGCATCCGTTAAGGGTGCCTATTTTATGTAGAAAAATGGTCCGCCGTCGCTAAAGCTATGGCGTGATAGTGTAAGGAGCTTTTAATAGTATGAAGATAAAAAAGTATAAAAAACCGTGTCCTGGCTGCGGAGAATTGTTTCTAGAAGATGCAACATTGCGCGCCTATGACGAGTATATTGAATCGATGCCTGAATGCTGGCATACGTATTCTGAAATTCTTGGAAGAGAATATGGGAGCGCTGAATGTTTTAATGTTCACCGCATCACCTTGGATGCCTATGCAGCTCAACATCTTGGCAAACAAAGAGAGCGTAAGGCCCGCCAATCGGCCAATTTGCACCTTATTGGATTATATTTAGTTTTTGGTAAAAAGGCGCTTCACGCAGAAGTTTTGCAGTTTTTTAAACAAGCCACCGATTTAAAATATGACTGGCCGTTAAGAACGCGTTTGGAATGGCCTACCTGGATGACTGTTGAAGAGGTTGTTAAAGCGACTACCCCTGAAGAGCATCAAGAGCTGGTTACCAAATGGGGGCAAAGTGTGTGGAATGCATATTCGGAGTTTCATGATGAAATTGCGCAGACCTATCAAGAATTTCTTAAAGACTACCAAAACAAAATACGCAAGGTAGATTTAAGAGAGAAAAATAAATAAATTTTAGAAAGTTGTCGCACTTCATTTTAGACTTGGCCGATACATGTTAATGCTATTGGTTTTTTCGAGTGCGCGGTCAGCACAGCATTCAGCTCATCCCTTAATATCAGTGATTATTTTTTTGATGAAGCTTTAATTAACCGATCGTTGATATCAGACCATTCACTTAAAAAAGGTGGTTTTTCAACAATTATTTTTTTTACATCGGTGCTATCTATGGTGTGGAGTGTGGCATATAAAGCCTGTGCGTAGAGTGTTTTTTCGGTAGGCATTGCATAGTAGGTTATATTTTTACTTTGATGCAGGTTTGAATAATGCATGATTGCAAGAGCGTCTTCTGTTGGTAACAGTTTTTCTATGTGATCGCGAGTCATGATATATAAAGGTTTTTCTGGTTGGTAATGAAACTCCATGTTTCCAGAAACTTTTTCGTTATGTTTTAAGGGGCTTTCAATGGCTATACCAAGAACTTTTTCTATCATTTCCTGGGTGATAGCTCCCGGCCTTAAAATAACTGGTACTTCTTTAGACATATCAATGATAGTTGATTCAATACCAATACTGCAGGTTCCACCATCGACGATTGCTGCAATTTTCCCATCTAAGGTTTTGAGTACATGTTCGGCTTGCGTAGGACTTGTTTTTTTGTGCGCATTAGCAGAAGGAGCAACTATTCCATTTCCTAGTTTTTTAATTATTTCAAGCGCTATTGGATGGTTGGGAATCCTTACTGCAACAGTAGATAAACCTCCGGTTATAAGTGAGCTCACACTATTTTTTTTGGTGAATATCATCGTAAGAGGTCCTGGCCAGAAGTGTTTAGCCAGTTTTTTTGCATCTTCTGAAATGTTTTCTGTCCATTCACCTACTCTATCAAGCGTATCGATATGAACAATTAAAGGGTGTTCGGAAGGTCTGCCTTTAGAGATAAAAATTTTATTGATAGCCTCAACGTTTTTAGCATCTGCTGCAAGGCCATAGACTGTTTCGGTAGGCAGTGCGACTACCTCACCATTTTTGAGTAAAGCGACCGCTTCATCTATATGAAGCGCAGTAAGTATTTTTGTTTTTATCATAGCCTCTTTCATGGATTGCAGAAGTGAGAATTATCTGAATTTTCTTTGAAATTCATAATTTTTGCAAATTTTTAGTAATAAAAAACGCTTACTAGTAAAGAATGTGTCAGGTTTGATAGAAAGAGTAGATGACAAAATAATAGGGAAAGATAAAGCAAGGAGTAAGAGATGAAGATGAGAATAGTAATGATCTTAGGCATGTGTATGGTGCATAATGCCTATGCAAGTAGCTTAGGCTATGGTGCTTATTTAGATTCTTCAATGTATGAGGCGGAGATGACCTATGCTTTTTCAAGCTCTATAAAAGATACGCTCAAACAGCACCCCTATCTTTTTGGTGGTATAGCAGTTTTAGGAACAGCTGCAATTATGTACAAGGTTAGGCAATCAAGAAAAGAAAGTATCTTTCACCATTCTCTAGTATCTCCAGAAGTAATGAGTTCGCCTCTAGTATCTCCAGAAGTAACGAGTCTGCTTTCCGATTCAGAACAAACCGATTTGACGCCAGGTATTTTAGAACTAATGGCATGTGGCCAAAAGTGGCTAAGCGAAGAGCAAGAAGAGATTGATATACTTGAAGAAAAAGCAAAAAAAATAGAAATGATTCGGATAGTGAAACAAGTTATCAAAAACAAAGAAAGTTTTAGAGCTGAAGGCTATAAAGCTTCATTGATAAAACATAAAGAAACAAAGAAAATCAGCGTATTGCTAAAGGGAGTAGATACTGAAGGTTATCGTTATGAGCTTTTTGTTTTAGGTAATGATGAAGCTGCTTTGTTATGTAGAGGGCTGAGCGAGTACCTTGATCCATTTAAAAGAAGTATTGGTGAGCAAAAATTGAGAAATCTTATTGATCTAAAAAATGAAGAGCCTTTTAGTGATGGAGCCCTTAAGGCTCTTTTAAATGGGATTAGAAGCACGATAGAACCGCTTGAGCTAGAGGTATAAGAAGGTAAAGTGAGTAGCGATTTTCTTAGGGAGATGTATATGAAGTTTTCGGGATGTCTTTTAGCGCTATCGATTTTCTCAGGTATGCAAGCTGCTCAGCATCAAGCCCATGCATTAGCGCAGAAATTTATTACATTAGTTGGTGAACAATATGGTGAAGAGCTAAGTATGTCTATAGAGTTTGAAGCTGCTCTAGATGCTCTTTATTCTGATGATTATAGGGAGATTTCTAACTTTAAAGTTATAGCTTCTTCAAAAGTTTATTTTAAAGAACACCTTAAAAAAACTAACTGTATTTATGGATTTTGGAAGGTTACTGATGTGGGCTATATTCCTGACAATAGTGATACCAATCGCTGTGAAATAGTATTTCGTTGGTGGACTGAAAAAAAGGGAGTGTTTGATATTAAAGCTAATATGCAGTCTAGTAGTGATGGCATGTATATAAAATCTATTAAAAAAACAGTTGTGCAAGTTTGTAAGGTAGGTGATTTTTCACAAATAAAAAATGAATAAAGATTTCTCCTTTTCAACCCTTTTTATTCATTCTAATGACCGCACTAGGTGGTAGTAGCGCACCTGCAAACTATTAGACCATTTGGGTAATTTCGTATGAAGGCCACAGTAGCATTTATTGCTTTATTTATGGGTAATTTTATACTGAACTATAAGTTCAAAAAGAGGACGGGGTCTGATTACGAAAGCAGGAATATATGAAATTATTATCAAATGAACACAAAGGTGTTCTGTATGCCGTTAGTTCAGGAATTTGTTTTGGGTTGCTTGGGTACTTTGGCGTAACTCTCATGAATGAGAATTTTTCCGTTTACAATATGCTTTTTTGGCGTTTTGTGGTGGGGTCGATAGTAGTTGCCTTGTTTGTACTACCTCATTATAAAACGGTTTTTAAAAAGCCAAAGGATCTTATAAAAGTATTTTTATATGGGGTTTCTTTTTATAGTATCACTGCCATTTTATACTTTATTGCTTGCAAATATATTAGTACTGGCCTTGCGATGGTAATGTTTTTTACCTATCCAGTGATGGTTATTCTTTTGAATAAATTTTTATATAAATCTGAAATTCCTAAAACATATTATGGCGCAGTTGGTCTTATTTTACTGGGAATGTGTTTATTAGGGAGTGGTCAAGATTTAACATTTGATGTCTTTGGATTATTGCTTGCAGTGGCATCCGCTTTTTCTTATGCCTGTTATTTGATCGCAAGCGATAACAGTACTGTTTCTCCTTTGATGTCCACATTGATGGTATCAATTGGATGTTTGATAACTTGTTTTGTAGCTGCATACGCTGAAGGTAGTTTTTTTGTCCCCCACGATTTTCATACGTGGATGAATATTATTGCTCTTGGAACATTGTGTACCGCATTACCTATTTTACTGATATTGCGCTCCTTGGAATATATTAGTTTAGAAAAAGCATCATTGCTTTCGGTGCTTGAGCCTATATTTGTTTTGGGTTTTGGGGTTCTGTTATTAGAAGAAACTATTACTTCCACTCAGATGATTGGAGTGGTTGTTATTTTGCTAGGTGCGATAGTGACACTCTTTGGTAAGCGTTTAGGCGGCAGCGCTCTTGCACAAAAATGGAATAGTTTTTTTACTAAAAAGACGAAATAGGGTTTTCCAGTATGTATGAGTTTGTAAAAAATTTGGCACGGTTGCCCTTTATTGATGAAGTATGGCTTTATGGCTCTCGTGCTCGTGGAGATAGCTTAAAGCTATCTGATATTGATGTCGCTGTTGTTTGTCCGAGCGCAGGAGATGATGAATGGAGCATTATCTTAGATGTTGTTGCCCAGGCGAATACTTTATTAAAGATAGATTGTATTCGGTTTGATACTCTTGAAGATGGAGTATTTAAGAACAATGTTTTGAAATATAGAAAAATTTTATATGCCAAAAAGGGTGATTTTATGGATAAAACAGTGTGGGAAGATTCCTTTAACTACTTGGGAAATGCATTAGATAGGTTGCAAGAAGTTTTGGCTGAAAAAGATATAAATACCAATGTGTATTTACGTGATTCGACCATTCAACGATTTGAATGTGCTATTGAATTATACTGGAAAGTTCTTAAGAAGATTTTGGCGTATGAAAAAATAGAAGTCCAAACGCCACGAGAGAGTATGGCAAAGGCTTTTCAGTTCGGATTTATTGAAGATGAGAAGATGTGGATTGCTATGCTAGAGGATAGAAATAATAGCTCTCATGTTTATAAAGAAGATGATGCAAAAAAGATATTTGAACATATAAAACGTTATGAGCCAGTGATGAGAAAAACGTATGCAGCTTTGAAAAAACGACTTGGTTATGAGGTAGAGGAAAAATAAATGATTAGTATACGTACCTTAACTTCGGTGGATGCTGCTCTTTGGAAATAATTTAGACTGTAGGCCCTGCAAACCTCTCCGCTAAGTTTCGCCAGTACTTATGAAGAAGAAGTTACTAAAGATGATGAATATTGGAAAAAGTCATGCCAAACAGCAGATATTTTTGGCGCATTCATTAAAAATAAACTTATTGGGGTTGTTGGCATCTATCGTGATGATCACCATTTGATTTTAAAATTTGATGAGTAAGTGGTTTCTAGGATCTGTTGAGCTTTATAGTAAAGATTAATAGAGAAGAGACCTCGCACTCGCTTCGTCTGGTCAGTGCATAAAATGCACCGCTGCGACTTTCGCATCGTTGAGGACGACGAGTGCAGGCTTGAAATAGAAAAATTGTAAGTTAAAAATTCAACAAAACTTTTAAATAAGGGAATACGTATGAACGAACAACAAAATTTAAAAAAGCGCATATGTTAAAACAGTCAGTTATAGAAACACCGCAGGGGCTGATGATTGTCCTTGCTGATGAAGTAGGTTTGTATCTTCTTGAATTTGTTGGCAGCAAGGGACTTGAAGCAGAAATCAAGCGTTTGCATACAAGAACAAAAAAAACCATCATACCTGGCCATACAAAGATCACCGATTTGATTGAGCATGAATTACAACAATATTTTGCAGGGACTCTGCAGGTATTTACAACTCCAGTAGTTCTTGTTGGTTCACCTTTTCAAAAATTAGTCTGGTGGGAATTACAGCGCATTCCATTTGGGCAAACAAAATCTTATAAAGAGATTGCTGTAATACTGTGTAATCCAGATGCTCATCGTGCAATTGCTCGTGCAAATGCCACCAACCAACTTGCGCTTATTGTCCCATGCCACCGAGTTATTGCAACAGGTGGTGCACTTGGCGGTTATGCTGGTGGTGTTGAACGTAAGCAATGGTTACTTGACCATGAACATCGTCAGCGTCAGATCATTTGACAAAGGGACTTCGGTCGCGAATGTTTTTATGTATCATCATCGCAATCCAATAAGCCATCTGCTTTCTGGGAATGACATTGATTTTTTTATTTACTTATTAGTTTTCGGATAAGCTCTAATTCATCGCCTACTTATTTCTTTGTGTGGTACGCTTTTCCTTCTATGGTTTTCATAAAGCAAGGAGTTTATGTGCTTATTTTTTTTAACGGATGTTCATCATCGGGCAAATCAACGATTATTAAAGCATTGCAGTTCAGAGTTGATACTCCCTGGCTTTCGGTAGGGATTGATAGTTTTTGGGCGATGATGCCAAGTAACTATATTATGTATGGTCCGCAATCGCAGCAGGGTTTTTATTATGTTCCTGGACGTGATGGACAAGGGCCAACCATGGAAGTTAAAAATGGTGAATTTGGTATGCGGGTGATGCATACGATTCCTCAAGTTATTAATACAATGGCAGATAACAAATTAGATCTTCTTATTGATGAAGTAGTGCTAGAAGAAGATCTTTTACGTGGGTATGTTAAGCATCTTGCGCATCAAAAAGTGTACTTTGTCTGGGTATCCTGCGATTTAAAGACGCTTGAAGAACGAGAAATTTTGCGAGGAAATCGTGGCCAAGGCTTAGCGCGCATGCAAATGAAAATTGTACCAACGCTTGATTGGCCTTACGATCTGACTGTTGATACAACAAATTCCTCTCCCTTTGAAACCGCCGAGAAAGTGATGGACTTTGTGAAAAAAAATCCTGATCCTCAAAGCTTTCATAGTTTGCGCAAACGCTGGGACCTGTAAGAGTTATCTTTTCTTAGTAGAAATCTTAAAGAAAAGATGAGCTTATTTTATCTGGCATTTTATAACGTGGAGTATTCTTGCACTTCATTTTAGATTTTGCTCAGCTTATTAAAAGTGTATGTTGCAGGTATAAAAAGAAGGGAGTGGTGATGGAAAAAAAATTACAAACGTATGGCTCATTGTGCACCGAATATTATGACCTTTAATTTGATTGATCACTTAGATGCGGTCAAAACAAGTCTTAAAGCGTTGTATGATTCATTGCTTCCAGGAGGGATTTTAGTTCTTGAGATAATGACTTACTCGCTTGCACAAAAAATAGAATATAATACGTGGCTTTCTGATGCTTATGATCGAACAGATGGAAGTACCTTGGTAGTAGATTCATTCTATCATCCAATGAGTAGTGGGGTAGTGCATGTGGAGCGTCGGTATTCAGTGCAGGATGCGCAAAAAAAGATTGAGCAACTGGAAACAGAAGAACATGCATTACGTTTGTATACTGATGCAGAAATGCTTGAATGTTTACAAGTTGCTGGATTTGTAATGATCAAAATGATAAAAGCATTTCAACATGATGTACTTCCTGATATTGAAGACATTCTGGTTATTTATGAGTGTACAAAATAAAAAGTCCTATCATTCCAAGAGAATGAAATCGCGGTAGTGTAGTTATACTTTTTAAGTAGAAAAAATAATTTTAAAAAAGAGGCAGTATGCAAAAAGATATTCATGTACTTTCACGAGCAGTTATCATCAAGGACGGAAAACTTTTGATGTGTATTAATAGTACGGTTCCTTTTTATTTTTTACCTGGTGGGCATATCGAACATGGTGAAAGTGCAGCCTATGCATTAGAGCGAGAGCTAGAAGAAGAACTTGGTCTTGTTTGTACTGCGCAGCGATTTCTGGGCTGTTTTGAGTACAACTTTATACCAAATAATCCTGATAAATGTCATAGTCACGAGTATAATTTTATCTATCTTGTTGATGCTCCTGATCTTGACGGAAATAGAGCACCTCAATCACCAGAAGATCATACTAATTTTGCTTGGGTTTCTATTACTGCATTACAAGACGTTGATTTTAAACCACAAGCATTAAAAAAAGTTTTGATTGAATGGCTAGAAACTGATTATGCACGTGCGTTAGTAACAGTAATTGAGTAATGGCGTAGTGGGGTAAGGGAGAAAATAATGAAAAGGATAGTTCTTTTTTTAATGGTCAGTGGAAGTATGGTAACGAGTTGCTCTTCTGCTGATTTTTATCATCTTAAAAAAATTGAACCTCAATCAGAGTCATTTTTGTCGCTTGAGCATGCCTTTCAAAAACCACACTATTCAGCAATGGAAATTACTTTATTGTATGAAAGATTCCTCGTTGATGAAGGAGAGCTAGTAGGGATGGTAGAGATAGTAAAGGTAATAGATAGGGTATATAAACGCTTTGATACAATTTTTTTTTTACGAAAATCTTATGATTATGAAAAAAAAACTGAAGATCCTGAATGGTATAAGATAAAAAATTTGAATCAACTAAAAAAATTACAGCAGTATGGAATTATGCTTGTTCAAAGTTTTTCAAAATAAAATAAAAAGAGAAGCTCGAAGATCACGCCATAGCTTTATGCAATAGTGGATTTTAGGGCTTCTCTTTTTATTTACTTAGAGATTCATTTCTGGATCGATATCCGGCATAGCTTTATGCGACGACGGATAAACGTTTAAAAACTAATCACGTTTTTTACGTTTGAATTCTGAATCAAAAGGACGGTCAGAGCGAGGCTTGAAGCCTTCAGAGCGTGGCGCTGAAGAGTCGAAACTACGAGCAGGACGGTCAAAGCGGGGTTTAAAGCCGCCTTCAGAACTGCTTGAACGTGGAGTAAACGGACGGTCACCATCTCTTTTAAAGAAACTGCCACCTGTGCGTTCTGAACCATCGCGTGGTGTAAATTCTCTACGTGGACGATCTGATGGAAATCCAGATGAAGCTGAGCGTTCAAAACGAGGCTTACGTTCAAATCCACCATCTTCTGATGAACGAGGGGTAAATGGACGATCTGAGCGAGGCTTAAATCCACCATCTTCTGATGAGCGAGGAGTAAACGGACGATCTTTTCTGAATGAAGGACGATCTGATGATGCTGAACGGTCAAAGCGAGGTTTGAATCCACCATCTTCTGATGATCTTGGAGTAAATGGACGATCGAAACGAGGCTTGAATCCACCATCTTCAGATGAGCGAGGAGTAAATGTACGTTCAAAACGAGGTTTGCGTTCGAATCCACCTTCTGAAGCAGCGCCATCATTGTCAGAGAAATCTCTTTTGAATGAAGGACGGTCGCTACGTGTGAATTTATTATCGCGTGAAAAACCACCATCGCGTGAACCAAATTCTCTTCTTCCACTTCCACCACGGCTACCGCCATCACGTGAGTCACGACGAGCGCCGCCGCCGAAACCACTTCCGCCTCTGCTACCACCGCGTGATGGTTTATGAGAAAGAGATGCGCGATCAGAATCAGTAATTCCTTCTGATGTGTTTGCAAATCTGTTGATGATCTTCCAGCTTTTAGTTTCTTTAGGAGTTACTAATGAAAGAGCAAAACCTTCAGCGCCTGCGCGTCCAGTTCTTCCGATACGGTGAATGTAATCTTCTGGGCATTGTGGCAAATCGTAGTTAACGATGTGACGAATTGCTGGAATATCAAGTCCACGAGCTGCGATATCAGTTGCAACGAGAATGTTATGCGTACCTTTACGGAAAGAAGCAATAACGCGTTCACGTCTATTTTGACGTAGGTCACCATGCAAAGCAACTGCTTTGTGATCAAGTGAAGATAATTTATCGGCAAGCTTGTCAGCATTCCATTTTGTTTTCACAAAAATAACGATTGAATCTGAAAATTTTTCTAATTCTTCAATAAGTTTAGATTCTTTTTCAGATTCGCTTACAAATAATACATCTTGTTTAATTTTTGCTACTGGGCTTGAATTGTCACCAACAGCTACGCGTTCTGGTTGAATTAAGTAACGTGATGCAGTTTTGATAATTGATGCTGGCAAAGTTGCAGAAAACATAAGAGTTTGGCGTTCTTGAGGAAGCTGTTTGATAATTTGGTCGATTTGGCTTTCAAATCCCATATCAAACATTCTGTCAGTTTCATCGAGAACTAAAAAGTGAAACAATTCAGGTTTTAAGGTGTTACGCTTAAGATGATCAATAACGCGTCCTGGTGTTCCTACAATGATGCGAGCGTCTGAACGAAGCTGTTGTAATTGTTTAAAGAACGAGTCTCCACCAATTAAAAGAGCAGCTTTTAAGCTACGATTTTTGCCTGCTACTTGTTTGATAGCAGTTAAAACTTGTTGGGCTAATTCACGTGTTGGAACAAGTACCAAAGCCATATCTGTAGGATTATCTAAAAGCTTACTTACTAATGGAATAGCGAAAGCTAATGTTTTACCGGTACCTGTTTGGGCTGACCCAAGGATATCTTTCCCTGCGAGTGCCAATGGAATGGTTTGTGCTTGAATTGGTGTTGGTTCAGTAAAGTTAAGCGCTTCAAGCGATATATTGATTATTGGGTTTAAACCCAGTTCTTTGAAAGAATTCATTCTTCCCCTAGTCAAAAAGGTACCTCCATCTTACATACATGCAGCAGGGGTACGGATTAAAAATATTGTAAAGGCTGGCACTTTGTGAAGAGACCTAGAAGTGTTAACTCTATTTTTGCCTTGATTCCTTCATTATAGCAGATTTTGGAAATAGTAGTGGTTTTTTTTTTAAAAACTTTTGCCTGTCAACAAAGAGTAGAGGTATTTAGGCTGAATGAATTTTTCAAAATAGGCCTATTCTGAGCTTTAGGTAGTGACATTCATTGATTAAGTTCTGATTAATTGGGGTAGATCAATTAAAAGGAGAATTGGGATTTAGGGGAATAGTTGATTTTTTAAAAACTCTTCATTTCCACACGGCATTGTCCCAAGTGATACGAAGTGGGCACTGTGGACAACGTCATGTGAGGATCAGGCGACTGAAGAAAATGTTGTTGGGGATGATAAAAGTAAGAGATGAGCTGAGGGTATTTTGCCAAAAAATGTGATATAGTAGAAATTCTTTCAAGCGAAGAGTAGCCCTCCATAGCCTTGCAGATCGCGCCTTAGCGGTGGCGAATTGAAAGAGCGACGGATGAATTATAAAAGATGGAATATCGAATGAGCCAAAAAATTGTACAGCTTAATCTTGCTCGTAAATGGCGATCAAAACAGTTTGATACAGTTATTGGTCAGGATTTACCTATTCGCATTTTACAGAATAGTTTGTATTCAAATCAGTTCTTTCCTGTCTATTTGTTTTCCGGTCAAAGAGGGTGTGGCAAAACAACCAGTGCGCGTCTTTTTGCGGGTGCCATCAATTGTGAAAATCTTGAAAATTTCCAAAAAAATCCAAGAGATCAAAAAATTCCTTGTCTAGCATGCGCATCTTGTTCTGCTATGGCTGCACATAAGCATCCTGATTTTATTGAAATCGATGCCGCTTCCTACACTGGGGTTGATAATGTTCGTGATATTATCGAATCAGCATCACTGTTGCCTGTTCTTGGCCGTAAAAAAATGTACCTTATTGATGAAGCTCATATGCTCAGTAAGGCTGCGTTCAACGCATTTTTAAAAATTTTAGAAGAACCTCCTGCATCAGTTGTTTTTATGCTTGCAACTACTGATCCTCATAAAATTATCGAGACAGTTCGTTCACGTTGTTTTCAGCTTTTTTTTACATCGATACCAGTTCCTGTAATGAGCAAGCATCTTGTTCATATTTGCACTGAAGAAGGTATAGCATTTGATGAACCTGCTTTGAAGGTGATTGCTTCTGAGACAGAAGGGTCTGCACGTGATGCGATAAATCTTCTTGAACAAGTTCGTTTTTCTCAACAGCGTGTGACTGTTGATTCAGTTCTCAAAGTTCTTGGGCATATGCCAGAACAGTTATTGTTCGATCTGTTTGAATCTGTTATCAAGGGTGATTTAAAAAAACTTATGTCTCTTCTTGCTCTTTCTACATCAGAAAATTATGTGCCGCTTGCAGTGTGGCAAAAAAGTACCGAAGCAGTGCGCAACCTCGTGTTTATTAAACAAGGGCTTGCTGATACCGGCATGTTTGAGGACGTGGATAGATTGAAGTCTTTGACTCATGTAATTACGTTGCCTGATCTTATTGTATATCTACAAAAATTATATTCGTATGAACTTCAGTTGTTACGGAGCACTGCACAGCGCAATGTTTTGGAAATGATGTTTATTGATCTCTGTCAAGTAACGGTAGCGCCTCAGGTTAAAGCTGAAGAACGGCGTGTGGTGCAAACTGTTACAAAGCAAATAGTGGCTCAAGAACAATCAGTATCAGCTCCATCAGTTCAGCCTCAAGCAATGGCTTCTGCGCCTGTGGTTTCTCAACCTGATAATCGTTGGCAAGTATTTATGAATAATGTAGATCAGCTTTCTGATCCATTATTGCAATCTATTTTTAAGCAAGCTCAATTTGTAGCATACAATGAAAAACTACGGGAAGTGACCGTTGTTTTTGATCGAGAAGCAAATTTTTTTACTGATTGGTTACAGGATACAAAAGCTACGTGGTCAGGATTTCTGGAAGCGGCATTTGGTCAAGGGGTAAGGCTCAAACCAAGCTTTGCTGGAGTAAAACAAGAACAAAAACAAACAACGTCAGTGCCACGACCAGTAGTGGCATCAACATCAATAATATCAACGGCGCAGGTAACACCAATTATACAAAAACAAGAAGCTGCGCGACCTGGGACAAAGCCGAGTTACAAGAGTGGCTCGACTCATCAGGCAGTAGCACAAGAAATGAAAAAAGAATTAGCCATCGATGTTTCAGATGTAGAAAAATGGCAAAAAGCACATCTATTAAAAGAACTATTTGGCGGGTCAATTATTGCTATCCAAGAGGATGAAATTCATGATGAAACAGGGCAGTAAAGTTGTTATTATCGGTAGAACAAATGTTGGAAAATCAACATTATTTAATCGCCTTTCAGTATCAGTTAGAAGTATGGTCCTCGATTACGAGGGGGTGACGCGTGATTTTATTAGTGATCAAGTTGAATGGAAAGATGCTAAGTTCGAGCTAATCGATACTGGTGGTATTGATTTTAAAAAAGGCTTAGATTTTTTAACAGAAGCTATTCGGGAACGGGCAATTTCCGTTTTAAAAGAATCAGATCTTATTCTTTTTTTATGTGATGGGGTTGTTGGCGTTACCGCTGAAGACACTTTGCTTGCGCGTTTTGTCCATAAATTAGAAAAACCAACATTGTTGGTTATTAATAAATCAGACTCAAAGCGCACAGCAGAACACCTTGATGAGTTTCATAGGCTCGGGTTTAAGCATGTACTTGAAATTTCAGCGCAACATGGTCTTGGAATAGCAGAGTTGTTAGATGAAGTTATTGACTTGTTACCCGAAGCAAATATCGATCTTACGGTAGTCCATGAATACAAGGTAGTACTTGTTGGTAAGCCTAATGTTGGTAAATCGTCATTAATGAATATTTTGGTTAATAAAGACCGTTCTCTTGTTGCTGATATTCCAGGTACTACGCGAGAAGCAATCAGTGACTCTGTTCTTTTTTATAAAGAAACTATCAAGGTTACTGATACTGCTGGTGTGCGTCGTAAAAGCGCAATTGAGGAAGACGATATTGAACAGTTAATGGTTAAGAGTTCATTAAGTGCAGTGCGTGATGCTGATATCGTATTACTTTTAATTGATGGGCATGAAGCTTTGTTAGCGCAGCAGGAACTTAAATTGTTGTCCTATGCGCTTGATGAAGGCAAAGCAGTTATCTTAATTAGAAACAAACATGATTTGATCGATGATGGCATTCAAGAAGACTGGAAATTTGCTACAAGTTCGTATGAATATCTTTTGAAAAAAGTTGAAGTACTTACGATTTCTTGCCATACCGGTCATAACATCGGAAAAATTATGCCTTTGGTAAAAGAAGTGTGGGATCGCTTTAACATGCATTTTTCTACTACTGATTTGACCGTATTATTTAAAGAGGGGCTTGATCGTACTCCTTTGTATCATAGCCAACAGCGATTAAAGCTTTTTTCTGCAAAACAGATTGGTGTTCGCCCTCCGCTTATTCGTATGAATGTTAATGAGCCAGCGTGGTTTGGAGATAGCCAAAGAAGTTTTTTTGAAAATTTATTACGGAAGCAGTACAACCTTAAAGGGGTTCCTGTATTATTTGCAGTACGTAAAATGCATTTCAATAATAAATAACTGCCATTCCCAGCAAAGCGGTAAGGGAATCTTAATTAACGGAAATAACTGCCATTTTTAAAGAAGGAGTAGCATGGATATACGCATAGCATTTCGTCATATGGATCATTCTGTAGCGATTGAAAATTACGCACGAAAAGAACTTGAAAAAGTAACTAAGTTTCTTCAAAAAGAAGATGACTTGATACACATAGACTTCGTTCTAGATGCTGCTCGTGTGCACGCACACCATAAAGTTGAATTGCGTTTAAATAGTAAGCATTATCATTTGATTGCAAGTCATGAAGGTGCTGATTTGTACCAAGAAATTGATCATGTTGTTAAAACGATGGTGCAAGAAATTAAAAAACAAAAAGAAAAGCATCTTGATAAACGTAATCATCCAGAAACCATTAAAGAAGGGTATTTGGAAAGCGTGGAAGAAGACAATGAAGACTTAGATGATGACAATGAAGACGTTATCTAATAAGTCATATTTAAATTAAATAGTAAAAAACCTCAGCGTAAAACCTGGGGTTTTTTTATACAGCCTCCGTAATGCATTCAGTGATACATTCTTGTTCTTGAGCTGTTAGATCTAGCACGAATAACCGCTCTACTTGCACTTGTTTAATAAGTTCTATAAGATTTTTCAATCGCTTTACTTTGTCTCCAAAAACATCCCACGGTGTTCTTTTATGTCTGTTAATTACCATTGGTTTTTTAGCTTTGCTAAATTCTTCTTCATTGATTGCTAGTTGTTTCTCTTTATCCTCTAAAACAGCAGAAATATCAGTTATCTTCCCTAAGATACTTTTAGTTAAGTCTTTTTTTATTTCGTCATTAAATGTAGAGAGAGCCATATCCCTTAAAAGGGTTGGTGAAAGCTCAAGAGTATTTTGAATAAGGAATTTAGATAGTGCTAATTTTCCTTGGGTTATTGCAAAAGACAGAAGTGAAATTTTTTCATCGAAAGGAAGTTTATTAGTAATAATATTAGCTTTTATTAATAAAGAAATAAGCTTAACATTATCATTTGAGAACAGTTTGACATAGGTAGAAGTTGTTTGTTCGCTGGGTGGAATTGTGCCGCCATGATCGATTAAGCATTCTACAATTGATACATCACCTGTTCTTTCTGATGCTGCTATATCAATCGCTTCTCTGAATAAAGTTTCTTTGATAGATAGATCATTAAAGGCTCCATGTTTAACAAAACATTTTACTAGGTCAATAGACCCTTTTTTTATGGCTATAAAAAGAGGGGTGTTTCCAAATGAATCTTTTTCATCAAGAGAGGCTCCTTTGGAAATTAAAAAGTCAACGATAGGAATCGATGGTGATTTAATTTTCGAAATTTTTAAAAGAAGCGAAGTGTAATTTAATTTCTGATCATTTTTTTCACGAATAAGTATAAATCTTTTTACTAATTCTAAATCTCCAATCTCAAAGACACCTACAAGTACGTTTTCAGTAACATGAGCACCATAGTTAAGTAGTTCATTAATAACCTCTTTATTTCTATAAAAGATGGCACATTGTAAAGGTGTTTCTTTGTCATCATCATCATTATTAAAATTAGGATTTGCTCCATAAAAAAGCATAGTTTTTACTAGTTCTGGATAATTATTTATTGCTACATAGAGTTCATCTCCTGTTGTATTTAATATTGATGGTTTAAACAGTAAGCTCCAAAGACTTTGTTTGGAGTAATCCGAAAGATCAGAGATTTTAGACCGAAAGATTTCATTTTCTAAGAGATTAAGAATAGAGCTTTGCTTAAAATTGAACGCTGCATGACCTGGATTTGCACTTATAGTAGCAGCAACAAGAGGCTCGTCTTGGCCTTTAGGGGTAACAGTAAAATTAAATGTACAATCTGTTATTGGCGAAAAAACTATTTCTCGTAGTGTAGGAGCTGAAATGGCTTTACCAAACGCTTCAAATGAATCTTCCTTTGTTCCAAGAAGGTAATTTAACACAGAGACTAAATTTTTAGGTCCAGCAGTAGCGCTTACTTCATAACCTTCTTGCTTATAGATGACTCCTTTTATTCCACTCACAAGATTTATCCAGTCTTCAAGAGAGTTTCCATAATAATTTAGCGCAGTTGGGTTTGGATGTTTTTCAATGAAATCTTTAAATTTTTGATTCATGCTTCTTTGTGCGCTTTCAGGAAGCAGAGCCATATTAAGGGTTCCAGTTTCAGGATTGTATAAAAGAGAGTTTACAATAGAACGAATAGTTGCTTCAGCACAATAGGGAAAGCTTTTAGTTTTGTCTTGAGAGGTGTATGTGTTGAAAGGGGCATTTAAAAAATCAAGATTGCCAGCCGTAAAATGAGCTAAATAAGCAGAGGTTTCATCTAAATTTTTAGTATTTTTATAAATTTTGTTTTGGGTCTCATCTAAAAGAGAGTTGCCTATATCTTCTAATTCCTTGGCTGTATAATGTTCTTCGGTAAATTCTTTTCCGAGTAATGTAGTGTAATACTCTTTTAGTGCAGAAGATTTGCCAGTAGCTTTTTGTTTTTGATCTTTTACACATAAAAAAGTCATAAAAAGTTTTGAAAGTTCTTCTTTCTGTTTGTCTGCTTGCGTAGGATCAGTTTCTGATTTAGAAGCGAATTCCTTAAGGAGTTCTATAAAAGGGGCATCAACTTCAGGGTCTTTAACAAGATCTAGCATGTCATCTAGAGAATTTTTCTTTTTCGGATCATCTAGTATTTTTGCTAAAAATTTACTTTTTTTGGTAAAAACTCCTTTTACTCTACTTGCTCGGTAGGATTCCCACCATTCATCAAGTAAAGAAAGTTCTTCTGTTTTGACAGATGCCTCTTCTCCATTTTTCCCGCGAGTTTTTTTCTTGGCAGGAGTTGGTTCTAGTGCGTCTACTAAGCCTTGCATTCCATCTTTTGTAAGAATGAGCATCATTTTTGCAAGTATTTTTCCATCGAGCCCTACAAAAGGGTTGCTGGCTAATGCTGTAGGGCGAAGCTTATCATCAAGAACGTCAAACATTGAGCGGGCTATTTTATTTAAAGACGTATTGGTATTAAAGACCTTTATAGTTCGACCTGCAATATTAGGATCTGGTTTTGTGGTGAAGGTTCCATACATATGAAGCTGTACTTCGGTTTCTGACATTATTCCAAGCAATGCAGATTGTAAAAGTGCTTCCGGAACAGTTAAGTCAGAAAATGTTTCCATGATAGATGAAAGAAGGTTTTTTGTTGCATAGGTAGCGTCGATGCCTGGGCTTACTGATTCATGGTGAGGTTGATCTGCTAATACAGTAACTATTGGTTGATCTGCGCATTGAGTAAAGAGGGGACTCAATAAAAAAAGTCCGAGCAATAAACTATCTTGTAGTGATTTTAAGAATAATTTTTTCATAATCTTACGCAGCCTCCATAATACATTCAGTGATACATTTCTGTTCTTGGGTTGTCAGATTTAACCCGAATAATTGTTCTGCTTGTGCTTGTTCAAGAAGATTTAGAAGTTCTCTCCATTGTTTTATTTGAATTTTTCTTTCTTTTTTATCTTCTTCTCCAAGTTCTTCTTCATTGAGTCCTTCATACATTGCTAAATTTTCTTTTACTTCCTCTAGGACCGCTGTAGAAATATCAGTTACTTTTTCTAAGATGCTTTTGGTTAATTGTATTTTTTGTTCGGTACTAAAAGAACCGGAAGCAATGACATTGAGTAAAGGGTTTGATAAAAGCTCAGGAGTATCTTGAATAAGGAATTGAGATATTCCGAATTTTCCTTGTTTTATTGCAAGAGACAAAAGTGAAGTAGTTTTATCGAAAGGTAAGTGGGCAGTGATAGTATTGGTGTCCATTAAACAACGAATAAGCCGAGCGTTATCATTAAGAAGTAGTGAATCTATAAAGCTTTCTGTTTGTTCGCTGGGTGGCAAGGTTGCCCCATGAAAGATCAAGTATTCTACGATAGAGACATCATTTGTTGATTTGGATGCTGCTTGACGAATCGCTGCTTGGAAAGCAGTTTTTTTGATGGATGGGTTATTGAGAACTCCATGCTCAGCTAAATATTTTACAAGGATAAGAGACCCTTTTTTTATAGCATTAAGAATAAGTGTTTCTCCAAATTTATTTTTTTCATTAAGATTGGCTCCTTTTGAAATTAAAAATTCAACGAGAGGGATTGATGGGGATTGAGATTCTGAAACTTTAAAAAGGAGTGAAGTATAATTTAATGAATGATCACTTTTTTCAAGAATAGGTATGAATTTTTTAACCAATGCAAGATTGCCTGCTTTGCAGGCAGCTGAAAGTGCTTCATCAGTAACATGAGCTCCATAGTATAGTAATGCATCTATTGCATCGTCAGCATGTGCTAAGATTGCTTCTTCCAAAGGAGTACGGGGGAATGAGCCTTTAAAATTGGGATCTGTTCCACAGGCAAGCATGCTTTTAACAAGATTACTCCAATGATTTTTAATTGCTTCTTGCAAGGGGGTGGAAGCTATTTCCCCTGATTTATTCATAAAAATAGACCCATAGAGATCTTCTTTAGCATAATCAGATAGCTCAATAATGAATGATCGGAAGGTGCTATTATGCAACATCTCAACAATAGAGCTTCGTTTAAGCGTGAACGATGAATGCGGTCCTTGGAATAGTGCTTCTATGTGGGCGTCAATGACAACTTCTTCATTATCTTGGATTTGGAAATGAAAGCCTCCCTTCACCGGTGCAAAAACTATTTCTCTTTGTTCTTTAGGAACTGAAATAGCTTTACCGAATGCTTCGAGAGAATCGGATTTTGTTCCAAAAATATGATTGAGCATTGTAACTAAATCTTCAGGGCTTGCATCCATTTCGTAAGCTTTTTCACCGCTGCCTTGCATGTAGGCAACTCCTTTTACCCCACTTACGAGATTCAACCATTCTTCAAGAGATTTTCCATAATAATCAGGTGCTGCCGGATTAGAATTTTCTTGAATAAATTGTAAAAAACGAGGGTTTATTTTTTCTTGAATAGCAGTGGGAAGCATGTTTCTATCAAGAAATCTTGTTTTAGGATTATATAAAATAGAATTCATAATTGAACGAGTGGTTGCTTCAGCGCAATAAGAAAAATTTTTGGTAGCAGAATAATAGGGTCCATAAGGCATATTTAAAAAGGCGACATCTCCTGCCGAGAAATGAGCCAAATAGCTTGTAATGTCTTCTAGTCCTTTAGGATTGCGGCCTATTTCATAGGAAGATTTTTTTTCTGTAAGTGCTTTTTTTATGGCGTCTAATTCATCTCGCGTATACTGTTTTTCGGTAAATTCTCTCTCAAGAAGTGTTGTGTAATATTCTTTTAGTGCATGAGATTCGCCAGTAGTTTTTTGACTTTGATTTTTAAGACAAAGGAAAGTCATTAAAATTTTTGCAAGGTCCTCTTTTGGATGAGCGCTTTCTGTTGGGTTAGAGGCAAATTCTTTAAGCAGTTTTATAAAGGGAGCTTCTTCTTCAGAATCTTTTTTATTACCTAGTATTTTAGTTAAGAATTTTCCTTGACCAGTGAGTCTTTTTAGCCCACTTGTTTGATAGGATTCCCACCATTCATCAAGTAAAGAAAGTTCTTCTGTTTTGACAGATGCCTCTTCTCCATTTTTTCCGCGAGTTTTTTTCTTGGGAGGAGTTGGTTTTTCTAGTGCATTTATTAAGCCTTGTATTCCATCTTTGGTAAGAATGAGCATCATTTTTGCAATTATTTTTCCATTTAGCCCTACAAATGGATTACTTCCTAATACTGTCGGGCGAAGCTTTTCATCAAGAACATCAAAAATAGCACGAGTCACCTTATTCAAAGGAGTATCAGTATCAAAAATTTTGATAGTTCTTTCAGCATCATGAGGATCTTGCTTTGTGCTGAATGTTCCATACATATGAAGCTGTACTTCAGTTTCTGAAATTATTCCCAATAAAGCAGATCGTGAAAGTGCTTCCGGAACAGTTAAGTGAGGAAATTTTTCCATGATAGATGAAAGAAGGTTTTTTGTTGCATAGGTAGCGTCGATGCCTGGGCTTAATGGTTCTGATGATTGATCCATTGCTTGTAATGGCAGTGCGTGAGGTTGATCTGCGCATTGAGTAAAGAATGGAGTTAATAAAACCCCTAACAATAAATGTATAGGTAGTGATTTTAAAAAAAACTTCTTCATAATCTTACGCAGCCTTTTCTAGAGTTTGGTGTTTAGTGCAATAGGTAGTCACCAAATTTTGAAGGAAGAGCTTCATTTCTTTTTGTTCTTCGGGCGTAAGTGTTAATTCAGTTCCTTTTTCCCATTTAGCTAGTTTTTTATATATATTGTGAAACTTTGCAAGACCTTCTGTGGTAAGTTCGCCAGCTTTATCAAAAAACTTAATAACCATTTCTCTGCTTTTTATTTGTTCAGCAGTGAGTTTTAATTTAATGGTAGATAGTTCATTGGTTAAATGCTGAATGATTTTTGTTCGTATAAAATTTAATTGGGCGTGATGATCGGTAATGTGAGTAGTGCTTTCGTGAATAAAACTAAGGTGTTCTTTTGCGTTTAAAGCTGCACGCTCTTCAGCAGCAGTTAGCCCGTCATTACTAGTGATAGTGTGACCATCTCCTTTGTGTAGCAGAGTAATTGGTTCTTGAGTGTGGTGTGCTGAAATAGAGTGGTTTTGTGAATGTTCTCCTTGTTGAGCTAATCGTTCTAATCGTAAATATTCTGCTTGTTGAGCTAATCGTTCTAATTGTAATGCTTCTGCTTGTTGATCTAATCGTAATGCAGTATAGCTTTCTTCCTGAGCTTGATGTTCTCTAGGTTCTGTATGATCGCCAGTTTGTATGACTGGTGAAAAGAGCAGTCCAAACGAGACTAGTAGCGATTTCAAAAACATTTTCATAACTTTGACCTTATTTTACTTAATTTTAGATTTTTAATTATTTCTAATATGAATAGTAGTAAAAAATAGAGTAGGAAAACAAGAGTTAAAAATATCTTAAAAAAGCTGCGTAAGCCTATGTGAGCTTATAA
>CANNBR010000002.1 GCA_947502805.1 bacterium | reverse complement strand
GGGGTAGGCAAATCCACTTTGCTACGTGTTTTGTGTGGGCTTGAAACGGTTGATAGGGGAATAATGACTCTTGATGCAGTTCCGTTAGCAAAAAAAATTGACAGTATTGGCATGGTGTTTCAGCACTTTAGTTTATTTTCAAACATGAACGTTATAACAAATATTACGTTTGCTCTTGAAAAATCGCTTGGCTATTCCCCAAAAACGGCACAATTATTAGCCCTTGAGTTTTTACATAAATATGACTTGGCTGATAAAGCAAATTTATGTGTTACAAAGCTTTCTGGCGGTCAAAAACAACGACTTGCGCTTATTCGAACACTTGCATTAAAACCGGACGTTATCTGTTTTGATGAACCGACTTCAGCTCTTGATCCAGTGCTTACTACGCAGGTGGCAGGAACTCTTGCTCAACTTGCTCATGATGGGTACACGGTGATTGTGACTACGCACGACATGTCGTTGGTGGAAAAACTTCCGTGTACTATTCATTTAATGGATAAGGGAGCAATTCTACAATCAGCTCAGTCTTGTCAGTACTGGGAAAATCCTGAACAATTTCCGCATATTACGCGGTTTATCAAAGGATACGAACGGGAAATTTAGCCTTCGCTTTCTTCGCAACAATCGGCTTGTGCGTAGAGCTCTAATGCTTTTTGTACGAGTTGATTTTTTTTTGTTGCTGTTTCTGTGCGATCTTCAAAATAAGAATCAAGGAGTGTGGCAAGGTCTGTTTCTACCTTCATGCCGCGGCGCTTTTGCCGAGTAGTTACTTCATGAATGGGTAAAATACCAACAAGATATTGTGTACTGGTACAAGCTCGCTCAATGGCTGCACTATCAACGCAATCTTTAACGCCAGCTGGAACATGGTAGATAATTTTTACCACTGCTTTATCAATTGATTGTTCTTGGAGTTTTGCAAGCAGTTGTTCTGTATGCTTTTCTGTATCTTCACTCAGAGTAACTTCCACTTGAATAAAGGGACGGGTTGGTAGCTTTCTAAATTGATGGACCGTTTTTTCTCGTTCAAGGTTTACCACACAAAAACCTTTTTCTTCTTTACGTTCGCCAAAATCAACTCGTTCAATAGATCCAGAATACACAACTGCTGGATAGCCATGCGAATTTAAATCTTGGTAGCGATGCAAGTGGCCAAGTGCAACGTAATCAAATGGTTCAATAGCAAGTTGCGAAGTAAAAAGCGTTGGATCGTTGCCATAAATGGCTCGTTTTTCAGAGCCCGAAAACACACCGGAAGCCACTGTTAAATGTCCCGTGAGCACAGAGGGAATCGTTGGATCACATTCTGCAGCATAGTAGGTAATAACTGCACTGACTGATTCGGCTATGTATTTTGTGATATGGTCAAATGATTCTGAAAGATGTTTTTTATTGAGACTGATGGTGTTCCTGGTTGGCCATGGAATGCCCACAATTTGGACAGGACCATTTTTTGTTTGCAGAACAAGAAGTTCAGGCTTTGCAATAACATAGAACCCTTCAAGGGGCATGTCTCCAAAAATCTCAAGGCTGTTTGCTTTGCCAAAACTAAGAGGGTTATCGTGATTGCCGACTACAATAACTACCGGAATTTTGGCAGTATGGAGTCGTAAAAAACAACGCATGAGTAGTTTTTGTTGGGTGGGGCTGGGATTTGCCGTTTTATAGGCATCTCCTGCAAATAAAAAGAAGTCGACATTGTGTTCGATTGCGTAATCGATACAAAGATTAAGTGCTTTTTCAAAATCCAAAAGACGGGAGTGGATACCGGTCTTCTGATCTAATTTACCGTAGTTTTCAACACCAAAATGTATGTCCGCTGTGTGAATGAAAGTGATCATAAATCTTATTCGAAAGTTAATAGGGATTTTTTTTCATTACTCATGGATCCCCGACACTCACTTTGTCTGGTCAGGGCGCAAAGCGCCCTGCTGCGACTGCCGTATCATTGGGAACGACGGGCTAGGCTAGATGCCCGTTTCAGAATTGTTCTTAAAATCGTTTGACTTAAATGCTGCAAAAAAAGGCTGGGTAGCTTCCTTGTCGTCAGACTCTTTTGCTGTTTTTGGTTTGCGTAAATTGCGTGCGTATCCTTCTTTATTGGTTTGGCGTTCGCGTGCAATAGCAAGTGCGTGTTCAGGAACGTCTTTGGTGATTGTTGAACCTGCTGCGCAAAAAGAATGTTTTTTTATCGTGACTGGGGCAATAAGAGTGTTATTGCTGCCAATAAAAACATCATCTTCCACAATTGTTTTAAACTTGTCAGTTCCATTGTAGTTGCAAGTGATAGTACCAGCTCCGATATTGACTCGTTTTCCAATTTTGGCATCACCAATGTAGGAAAGGTGTTTTACTTTGCTTTCTTGTCCAACAGTAGATTTTTTAACTTCAACAAAGTTTCCAATGACCGCTTTTTCTTGGATGATAGATTTTTCATGAACATGAGCAAAAGGACCAACTTCTGCTGATTCTTCAATCGTTGCATTGCTGACAACACAATGTGAAAGAACTGAAGCTCCATCTTTAATGACTGAGTTTTTTAGAATTGAAAAAGCATCAATAGTGCAGTTTTTACCAACTTTGGTTCCGGTAAGAAGGTGTGCTCCTGAACCAATAAAAGTTCCCGTACCGATCGTGACATTCAAATCAATTTGAACATTGTGAGCGATTGAAAAATGAACACCATGATCCATCCAATGCTGGATAATTTCAGATTTCTTTATCTGTTCAGCTGCCCATAGTTCTTTGAAAGTGTTGATTCCTCGGATGCAATCAAAAGAAGCTGAGATAGTTTCAACTCCTAATTTTTTGTCACTGGCTATTTTTATCAAGTCGGTGATGTACCATTCCTGTGCGATAGCACTTTGTTGAAGATCTTGAATGTTTTCTTCTAAGAATGTGCGTTTTACCAAGTAAATGCCTGCATTGATGCAACAGCTTTCTGAGGTATCACCTTTGAACTCTTTGGCTTCGATAATTTCGATTGAATCGCTTGCTTTAATAACGCGGCCATACCCTGCAGCGCTTGGATCACAGTTATGTGCAGTAACAAAACTGATAGCAGCATCTTTTTGTATATGGCGTTCGTATAATTTTTTTACGATGTCAGCATTGATAAGTGGCATGTCTCCATTCATGATCAAAATATGATCACGGGTCCAGGTGCTTTGTGAACAAGCAATTGCGTGTCCAGTGCCTAGCTGTTCAGTTTGATGTACAAAAGTAACGTCATGAGAGAATTGTCGTGTGATGGTTTTTTCAACAAGTTCTTTTTGAAATCCTACAACTACCGTTACCGGTAATTTAAGATCAACTAAGAGACTTACTGGGTAGAGGATCATTTCCTGTCCGCAAATTTTTTCAACAAGTTTTGTTTTACCTGTTTTGAACCGAGATGATTTTCCTGCTGCAAGAATGACCGCTTGTACACTTTTAAGAGTCATGAGATTCTCCTCTTTAGACTTTTTATGGAGATACGCAAAATGTTAGCACAAGTATGCATAAAGGTCTAAGGGCTTGCAATGGAATGCTATTGTTGGCGAGAAACTTATTCAAAGTAAATTTTACTCTCGTTTTAATTGCTCCATAACAATGTCTTCGTATTGTTTTGAAAGCTTATATTTTCGACCTCTATTTGAAAAATCAGTGATTTCTAAAAAACCTTCTTCAACCCACGTGGCACAAACTTCTGCACTGGTACGGGGTTTAAAACCGAAGAGTTCTCCGATTTGACTGCTTGTGATTGTTTCAAATTCTTGAAAGAGTGTAAGTACTTTGCGTTGTCGTGGATCTAATTTTCGAATAGATCTGCTTTGATCGGGTGAGCCTTGCTCGTGAGCTTTAGTCATTTGTTTGATTACATTTTCAAATGACGTGGCCATACCTTCTACGAAGTATTCAATCCATGGCGTAATATCTGCGTGAGCGCGTCCGAAGTAGTAATTATGCGATTCACCTATGCTGATAGAATCGTAATATGCGCTGAGATTACGTGCGTAATATTCTTCCAGTGAATAAAGGCCTTTGAGGTCATAGCCTCCTAGATACAGAAGTAACGTTGTCAGTAATCGAGCGGTTCTACCATTGCCATCGTAATAAGGATGAATAGTTGCAAATTGGTAATGTGCAATGCTGGCAATAATGGTGCAGGGAGTTTCATTTCTTTTGTTGATCCAGTTTACCATGCCTGTCATGAGGCCAGGGACATCTTTTGCTTCGGGTGGCATGTAAACAATAGTTTTTGTTCTTGAGTCTTGAATGACATTTTGACCATCACGATAGACGGTTGGTTTTATTTTTGCTTTACCATCCGACATAACAAGTGCGTGGATAGTTTGAATTATTTTTTCAGTAACGGGAGTTCCGGCAGCAGCCCATTGTTCAACTTGTTTCAAGGCTGCGTAGTAGCCCTTTACTTCATGCTCGTCGCGTTCACGACCAGGAAAATGTCCTTTATGTTTAATAACTTGTTCAATTTGGTCAGGAGAAAGAGCATTACCTTCAATTAAGGTAGAATAATGCGTTGTATAAAATCGAGCGCTTTCACGTAATGATGCCAAGACTGTTGGGGTTACTGGTAAGTAGGGGACTTGTGATTTTGCTGCTTCAATGCGTGTGAGACAATTTACGATTTTTGGTGTGATGGTATAGCTCGGTTCAAATTTTTTCTGCATTTATCTTACTCCTTATCTGCGGTTTGTATGCGGATTATCGGCGCTGCTGATTTATCAATTATGCAAATGGACCGCAGATAAGGCAACCGTTGAATTCGAAATAAGCTTAAATTTTAATCGTGTTGCTTAGCAGATGGTTGACTAGGTTCTATGATTGGTAGAGTATCAAGAATTTCTGTGAGTCGTGCAAATTCTTCTATGTTACGCCCATCTTCCAGTGACCATGCCCACGCAAGCACGCTATGCACAAAGGTCCACCTGTAAATCCGTGCAGGGTCGATACAGAGCTTTTCTGCAGCAAGGGCAATGCGGCAGGTGATGATATTTTGTGCATCCGGAGACTCAATAAGTTTCTGGAAAGGGTTGCAGATAAAAATGGCTAGTTCATAAGTCGGGTCTCCCATTACTGCTTGCGGATCAATAACAATCCAAGAATCGGCATGTTGCAGTATGTTTCCGTGGTGAAAGTCTCCGTGAAGTAAAACTGATGGCGGGGCTGTTGCAAGGAGTTGTGTTTTGAGAGCGCGCGCTTTGTGTAAGTAGTTGTTTGGGATGTTCAAACTTTTATCAAGTACCGAAACTCGGTCTGCAAGAGAGGGGAAACCGCTGTCTTTAGGTGGTGGTAGTTGGTGTAACTGTTGCATAAGATCGCAGGCGATTTCTAAAGAGTGGCTATCTTTTTCAGGGAAAAAAGAGTGTAAAGAAGCTCCTGGAAGCGCTTGTTCTAGTAGCACTGCTCCTGTTTGGTACTGTAAAATTTTAACTGCATAAGGGCCTTTAAAACATTCTAATGTTTTTACTTCTTTTTCTAGTTCTTGGTGATCAAGTCCTATTTTTAAAATAATTGGTTGTGTTCCACGAAACCCAGAAAGAACATAATTGTAGGTGAGGTCTTCAACTGGCTTAAGATTGGACAATCCCCATTGATGAGCCAAATTTTTAACAAAAATCGGTACAGTGGCAAGCCATTGTTTACCGCGGTCCCCATACTTTGCGATGAGGTTTTTTTCAAATTCATTCATGGATTCTCCGTTAATTTTGATAACGCAAATAATTTTTCTAAACATAGCATGGTCGTAAGGTGTCGAAAAATGACACCTTACGACCATGCTATGTTTAGGGTTAAACTGAAAAGCGTTATTTCAATTTGAGGGGTTACGTTGAAATAAGGAGTTAAAAAGGACATGCTTATTTCAGTTTAGGGGCCTAGATTGAAATAAGAATCAAAAATGGTTGTTTCGGAATTGTTTGTTAGTAAATGTATTTGTATGGAGAAAAAATGAAAAAGAAAGATGCCCTTTTACTTGCTCTTGCTTGTGGAATTCTTTTGATTTTTGGAATAAAAACTGCTTTTGCGTGGAAGTCTTCTGAGGTAAATTGGTCTAGTAAAAGAAGTATGCCCAGCAGTATTTATGAGGCCAAGTATCATAATACTTGTAGCCTTGTTTCAATGGGTAATGAATGTGTAGTTAATTACGTTGAGCATGCAGAAAAAGATTGTTTGAATCCTGATTTTCCAGCTATCCACATTACCACTAAGGCTCAGCATACTGCTTGGTTGCAAGTTGTGCGTACTGATACTGCAGATTCTAGGGGGCAAGAATTCATCGATACTCTTGATAAGGAAAGATATCCAGAGGACTATGAGAAAGTGGCGCCATTTTACACTCTCGAAGAAGATTTTTACGATGCTGTATCTTGGAAGTATACACTTTTTCAAAAGCCATTAAGTTTTTGGAGAGGTCATGCCTATGCAGTGCAAGTTGATCGCCAAGTAAAAACTATTGAGTGTGTGGGTGGGATTTCTTGGGGATTTGAGCTTTCTTATTGGAGAATTTTACCAAAGTGTACCATTCCTATTGCTTTAACTAAGCAGGATTGGGAAAAAGATTGGGAGCTCTTTCAGGCTGCATTGCCGGAATACAAAAACTTGTGATTTTGCTATGCTTACACTTTACGAAAATAATGAACCATAAGGGGTTTTAAGCATGGATGCAGCATCAGTACTCAAAAAATTAAGGCTTAGTGCCGGCCACAAGGCACTCATTGTTAATGCTCCTGAAGCATTTATAGACATGCTTGAAGGGTTTAAATACGATACAATTCCTATGCAATCACAAGAAGGTGCTGCGTATGCGTACGACTATGTTCAAATTTTTGCATCATCATACGATGAGCTTATTACGCTTCTTCAAAGTGTAGAAGGTGCTGGGAAATATGACTGCCTTTTCTGGGCAAGTTATCCAAAATTGACTGGCAAAATTATTAGTGATTTAAACCGTGAGCTTGTGTGGCAAGCATTAGGTACCATCAATCTTGATGCAGTGTCTCAAGTTGCTATCGATGTCACCTGGTCAGCGTTGCGAGCAAGACCAATAGGTCGATAGTTGAGCATAGTTCTTTTTATTTAATTCCCAATTTTGAAGCGATATAAAAAGTAATACCAGATGTTACTGCTGCCATAGTTGCACCCCAAAGCATATCAATTATAGTGACAATGACAGGCCAGTCTTTAATGGTTGCTTGGTTGGTAAGGTCGTATGCTGAATACGTTACCAGTCCAAAAAAGAACCCAAGCATAAGCGCCTTTTGTAATGATTGCTTTTCTTGTGCCGGTATAATGACAAATACCACAAGAGCAAGAGCAAAAAATGCATAAAAAAGAAGTCCTACAGGAAGGTTGAAACTTTCATTGAATAGATATCCAAGGTGTTTTTGGTAAAAGTTTTTTGCAACTAATCCAATCCAGGTTAGGTCGATTGCAAGGCAGGTACAAAGGGTGAGAGCGTAGAGTTTTATGAAGGGGAATGTAAGCATGAATAGTTCCTTATTTTTTTAAATTAATAGACTTTTAGTTCAGCAAAAAGAATCTTTATAAAACAAGATATTTTTTTAGCAAAGCTTTTTTCCATTCGGAACTTTTGGTTCTACGGTTACTAAGCAGATGCTTTCATTTTTATATTGACGTCGTCCCCAACACTCACTTCATATCGTTGGGGACGACGTCGCATGAGAATTATAAGATTAATTTTAGAGGCTTTGTTGGTATTATAGCGAACCGATTTCTGGTGGGTACACTTTTGTGAAGAAATAAGCTCAAGTATTGTGTCGAAGTTTTCGAAGTTAGCTATAGATACCGCTGCGCTTTAGCGGAACGCTTTTCCACACGACGTCGTCCCCAGCGATACGAAGTGAGCATTGGGGATCCAGTCTATGCCCGGCATAGGCTCAAAGATCATGACATAGTTTCGAAGACCACGCCTTAGCCTCGAAGATCACGCCTTAGCCTCGAAGATCACAACGTAGTTTTAACGAAGTTGGATGGCGATGCCTGGGTCCAATAAAGAAATTAAGTTGAGTGAAAAAAATGTGCATAGAGATCTTTTCATTTGCTTCGCCTATTTCGCTTAGCAAGCATCACATCGAGATCTATCACGGAAGCTTATTTCATATAGAAGCACCGCCCTGTTGTAGTTTTATTAAAAAAATGCTATTATGAATATAGTAAAATTGTTTCTTAATAAATGGAGAGATAATAAAACTTATTTTTTAGCACACCGTCCTTTTAATGGGCGATGTGATTTTGTCTGACAAAATCAAGGATGATTTTTGTGGGCTTATTATTTTTTTATTTAATTTTTATGAAAAGGGCGGACCTATGAAAAATCATTATAAAATAATTATGTTAGGTATGTTGTTAGTGACTGTTGGACCTGCTTTTTCGGCAGAACAGCAAGAAGCAAAGGGTGTGTATTCGGAAGAATGGCTAGCACAGGAAATTGACGATCTAGTAGATCGTGTAATCGAGCTAGATTTATTACCAGATAATCCTGAAAATAAAATATCGAAAATGAGATTAATGGCAATAAGAAGTAGCTATGTGAGACTATTGGCTGAAGAACAAAGATCAAGCAAGGACCTTAGTAGTGGAAGAAATAGTAGTTCGTTGGGAACAAGCACCTGTGACTCATCAAGAAGAAGTGTAAGTTTTTCACCGAATAATAAGATTTTCACTATTCCTTCTCGCGAAATAAGTGCTATGGCTCCAGCATCAATTATTGCACCTCTGCCATTATTTGCTTTTACTCAAAAATTCAGTGCATCAACTATTGCTTCTCGCGAAACAACTGCAGCATCTCTACCATTGCTTGTTTCTGCTTCAAGAGCCGGTGCAATTAGTGCGCCAACTGTTGCTGCTTCTACAAGAAGACATTCATCCCCTTTAGTATCCGAACTCCTTCCTTCTATTGGTAAAGTAGGAGGTGTATTAGGAAAACCAGCAGCGTTTATAGGGTCAGTAGCAACTCCTGTGGCAACTCGTAGGGCAATTCCTGCGGTACCTTCTGAAACAACAGGAGCATTAACACCACCTATTAGACCATTACTTGTTAGACCATTACCTATTAAAACACCTTCTAAGCCATGAGCTTTTAATCTTCTTTCGTTGTCATCAGTAAAAAAAACCATAAGATTTTTTTAATAGAGATATACATAAAAACCGGCCAGGTAAAAGTGGTCGGTTTTTTATTTCTACGTAAAGCATTTACCAAGAATGGCAGTATCGGAGAATTGTTTTTGCGATAAGAGCTTTGGAGAGGGCAGATAATGGGTTTGAATTGCGTGAAATTATTGTGTTGAGCTTGACTAAGCGGCGTAAGCCACTAATCTTATGATCCTATAGTTTTAGAAATAGGTTTATCACCGCAGGTTGCTATGACAAAAAAACAACTTCTTAGTATTTTCGTGCTACTAACTGGGGTAGCAGGGCTTAAAGCAAGCGTTGCTGATAGTCGTTATTTTCCGTGGTATCCGCATATGTACGAACGTACTTTACAAAAGCGTTCGATATTTGATGCAGGTGCATTTTTTGTTACAGCAAGTAGTGCTCGCGGTAACGAATCAATAGAGCGTATAGGTATTCCAGAAATCTGGGGTATTTATGATCAAAAACAATTAAGTGATGCACTTGGAATTATTGGTAAAACAACTCCGCTTCTTGCGCAATGGCAATTACAACGATCTATCGCTTGGGATGTCAAAGGTAAAATGGAAGGACAGGGGGCCTACTTTCAATTCGAGTATGGGTCTAAAAAAGGATTTTCTGTTGGAATTACTACATCGATTATGCATCTGACCTCTGATCAAAGGTTTACAATTCCTACAGGCAGAAAACAAGGCAGTATTTATGACAGTAATCCTTTAATGGATTTGGGATTAACGCCGAGTCAGGAAGAGCAATTAGATGCGCAACGGCGAGAAATGCAAGCTCTTTTGGGGTTTACAGATGCGCAATGGTCAGAATCTGGATTTACTGATACTGAACTTCATCTACGTTATGGCTTTTTGACTGAATATCGCTTGAAGTGCCGTAAGGTTGATGGTGGTGTTTTTACAGGTATACTTATTCCTTCAGGTGTTAAACGTGATCCAAGAAATCCAGCTTCAGTTCCTTTTGGCGGTAATGGTCATACTGGTTTTTACTGGGGTGCCGAAAGCATGTTTGAGATCAAGGAAGATTGGGAGTTGAGTTTTAGATTACAAGTAAGTAAACGATTGGCCAAAACTCAAATTAGTAGAATGCCTGTTAATCATGAACCAGTATTGTGGGGCGCCTTAGAAGGTCTTGTTAATATAGATCCAGGAGCTTCTTTTCTTTTTACTCCAGCTTTTACTATGCATGATTTACGTGATGGGTTTGGAGCAGGAGTACAGTATTGTATGGCTATTCATGGTGGTGATGTATGGACCGATGAACGAGCTGATAAAACAATACCATCAACTCTTGGTGGGCTCAGAGGAAATAGTGGAAGTTATTTAATTGATGGACTTTATGAAAAGTCAAAATGGTCTGCAGAATATATTATAGCGACGATTTTTTATGATCCTGATAAACTAACAAAAGATGAAGGTATTCGGCCTCATATAGTATTTGAGTGGGATATTCCGATTAATCTTTTGATAGAAGAAAAAGTAAGTAAAACGAACATAATTTCATTGGGGATTTCGTTCCATTTTTAAAAATAATGAGTGATAAAACATGAGTGCTAGTAAAATAAAAAATTTTTTTTCCGCGAATCGTCTTTTCAACTTTTTTTCAACTGATATGGCTATTGATTTAGGAACAGCTAATACAGTGATATATGTTCCTGGGCGCGGTATCATTTTAAATGAACCAACCGTAGTTGCAGTGCGTGCAGGTACTAATGAAGTGCTTGCGGCTGGAAGAAAAGCAAAAGAAATGTTGGGGAAAACTCCTGAAAGCATTATTGCTTGTCGTCCTATGCGTGATGGAGTAATTGCAAATTTCGAATTGACTGAAAGTATGTTGCGCCATTTTATTCGTACAGTTCATAACAATCGAAGAACGCTTATTAGTCCGCGTATGGTTATTGGAGTGCCATCTGGCATTACACAAGTTGAAAAGCGAGCGATTGAAGAATCTGCGCGTCAAGCTGGTGCGCGTGAAGTCTATCCTATTATGGAACCGATGGCTGCTGCTATTGGAGCAGGTCTTTCTGTACAAGATCCTGAAGCAAGCATGATTGTTGATATTGGTGGTGGCACTACTGAAGTTGCTGTTATTACTTTGAAGGGAGTGGTATTTTGCCAGTCTATTCGAGTTGGTGGTGATGAAATGGATCGTGCTATTGTTCAGTATGTTAAGCGTAAATACAATCTTCTTATCGGTGAACGTACGGCAGAAATTTTAAAGATGGAAATCGGCGCTGCTATGCTTGATGCTGAGTTAGAAAATACAGCTCGTGGCGTAAAAGGTCGTGATCTTGTCACTGGCGTTCCAAAAGTTATTAGCATGACTGCTCCTGAGGTGCATGAGGCATTGCTTGAAACCGTAGCAAGTATCGTCGACGTTGTTCACCTTGCCCTTGAAAGTACTCCGCCTGAACTATGTGCTGATTTAGTTGATCGTGGAATCGTGATGGCTGGTGGTGGTTCATTGCTCAAAGGGCTTGCATCTCTTCTTTCAAAAGAAACTGGGTTACCTGTAAAAGTTGCAGACGATCCTTTATTTTGTGTGGTTAAGGGTGCTGGTAAGGTTCTTGATGAGCTTGATAATTTCCGTGAAGTATTGATGTCGTAACCTATGAAATCAAAAAAACCAAAATATCCATCTCCTAAATATCCATCTTCGGGTGGAATTCCTCTTCAAAAGAAGTATGGCCAGTATTTTTTGCGCGATGCTCAAATTACAACAAATATGCTTGATGCAGTTGTTATAAAAGATGCTTCGGTATTTGAAATTGGGTGTGGAGATGGTTTTTTAACAAAATCTATTTTAGCGCAAAAGCCCAAACGGCTTTTTGTTTTTGAGATTGACCCTTCTTGGGCCACTCATGTTTCAAATACCTATGCTAATGCACGGCTAACAATGCATGTAACTGATTTTCTACAAGTGCAGCCAGAAATGCTTTCTGCTACTAGTGAGTGGATTGTGCTTTCGAATTTGCCGTATCACATGACTTTTCCGATTTTGCATAAAATAAAAGAATTTGGGGACCTTGTTCCTTCAGGTGTTTTTATGATGCAAGAAGAAGTTGCTCAAAAACTCATTCAGTCTCGTGGTAAAGGATATGGATATGTAGCCTTGTTCTTTCAACATTATTTTGATTGGAAGTTGCTTTCTAAAGTTGCACCGAGCTGTTTCTATCCAGAGCCAAAAGTTTTTTCACGACTCATTTCTTTTACTCGTAAAAAAGCAGTTTCTGAGATTCCTCAAGAAAAAGAGTTTTGGGAATTTATTAGATTTTGTTTTGCTTATCCTCGTCGAACATTGCGAAATAATTTAGCGCAAACGCATGTGCCATTGGAAACATTTTCTGAAGCTGTTTTAGACTTAAGGTCTCAGCAAATGTCGATGGCTGATTTTTTAAAACTTTGGGAAGTTGTCCGGCTACATTTTACGAGATAGATCAAGATAGGACGTGAGTAGCTTTTTGCGTGATTTTTTCTTTAGTGCTTTCTTATCTTTTTTAAGTGTTTCATAAGCTTGCTTTAGCGCAAGCTTTTCTTGTTTATTCTGTTCTTCTGGTGAAAAATCTTCTGGGGTACATTTTAGTACCAGATTTTTCATGTTGCTAATAACGGTGTCATTTAAAACAGGAACCGAAATTGCAGTCTTTGGTTTTTTAGATAGCAACCGTGCGCCACCAACAGAAGGGCAATAATCAAAGGTAATTTTACGCGTATCTGCTGCAAAATGCTCAAGTAGATAGGTAATAGTTGGCACAAATGCAACAACTGGAAGTGGCGAAATAGGAAGTGATGTACGGTACCATGAGTTTTCCATTCCCCATTTAAGATTCCAAAATTCTGTATGGCTTGGATCCATGTGTATGCAGCGAATGTTTGGTTCTGAAAGAATAGCCTCTATTTCCGCATTCTCATCATTCGTTTTCTTTGATCTATTAATTCGTTTAGTCAGTCTGATTTGTACTTGAGTAAGGGTGTCTGGTACTTTGAATTGTGATCTACTTGTTATTTTTTTTCGAGAAAAAAGTTCCTTTTGGGTTGAAAAAAAATCTAAAGTTTGTGCATTATCTTCACTTGAATAGAACAAGTAAGATTTTTTAAAAAATGAAACATCACCTACTAAATAATCAGTTTCTTTTTGAATAGGAGTTGCAAGAAGAATCAGTTTGTCTATTGAAAAATGTGGTTGATTTGTGGATTCTTGTTTTACTCTTGCCAGGTTAAGTGCAACATTTCCTCCGTGACTGTAGCCAATGATAGTAATGCTTGGCTCAAGGCCTTTAGCTCGTAACCGTGCTACTTCTAGCGTAAGGTCTTTATAAAGTTTTTCAGATTCAACAAAACGTTCTTTCATATTTAAAAGACCATTCCAGCCAAAAGTATAATAGCGACGATTAGCAGGTTTTATTTTGTAAAAAATGGCGGAGATTTCAAACAGTTCTCTGATGGTATGAGCTCCTGATTTACAGGTATTATAAAGAGGGTTGATGTATTCAAGACCAAGCCCTTGCGTGGGTGCATTTTGGTAGAGATATTTATTGGCCCGCATATATTCAAGGCTTATTGAGTACAGAGTATTTTCTACTTTGTTATGCATTACTTCGTTGATCGTGGAAAGTGTAATTTTTACAGGGCTTAGTGTGCCATGGACAAAAATGGTAACAAGGCAAGGTTCAGTTTCTTTTTTTTCTAGTACTTGTTCTACTTTTTCTACTACTTCTTCTATCGCCTGAATTATTTTTTCTTTTATTTGATCTTGTAGCGTAGTGGTTCTTTCCACTCCAATTAAGGTGAAGGTATTAAAAAGAAAGATTGGCAAGAAAAAAGAGAATTGTTTCATAGTAATTCCTCGAACTGTAGTGCTTTTTCAACAAATTGGTTATACCAATGAAAGAATTGAAAATGCAAGACTGGATAGTGAAAAAAGAGGGAAAAATGAAGAGAGAAAGAACGTTTTTTTTATTTATAAGTTTGATGGTAGCATGTATTCATGCAGGGGTTGATGCAAAAAAAGCTCATCTTTCTAATGAGTGGTATCCTTCTGATCCAATAAAATTAAAAAAGAAACTAAAAGAGCTTGATGATGAAGCGGAGTCTTTGTATAACGCACAGGTTTCAGGAGTTCGCGCTTTGATTGTTCCGCATGCTGGATTAAGCTATTCAGGGTCATTGGCTGCTGGTTGTTTTCGTCTTCTTGATCCTAAAAAAGTTCGTCGCATTGTAGTGCTTGCTCCTTCTCATCATATGCCCTTTAAAGGGGTTATTTTACCCTCATATTCTTCATATCGATTGCACTCAGGGGTGATTCCTATTGATGCAAAAATGGTTCGTGAGCTTGCAAGTTTGGGTAGTCCTTTTTCATTGATTGCTGAATCTAAAAAAGATCCTCATTATAAAGAACATGCTCTTGAAGTAGAACTACCTCTTATTCAAGAGTATGCTCCACGGGCAAAAATTGTTCCTTTAATTGTGGGAAGCCTTGATGAAAGTGAAGTGAAAAAAGTTTCACAAGCATTAAAAAAATACTTAGATAAAGAGACAGTGGTAGTGGTTAGCTCAGATTTTACTCATTATGGTCCACGCTTTGACAATATCCCTTTTAAGCTTGATCAAACAACCCCATTTCGCATTAGATTGCTTGATAATGGATTATTGCAGCCGATTTTTAATCGTTCTTTATCGCAATTTTTAACACATATCACAGAAGCAGAATCTACAGTGTGTGGAAAAAATCCATTATCGGTATTATTGGGTCTTTTTGAAGAAGGTGCTTTTGAGCATGAGGTTCCTTATTTGATTGGGTATGACACTTCAGCTTCAAAAAAGAATGATCATAAGAATAGCGTTAGTTATGTTGGTATGGCATTCGGGAAACCTCATCTTGGACCTATTCCAATGCTAACTGAATATGAACGACGCTCGCTTGTCGATCTTGCTTATACCGTAATGGAAAACAAGATTACGCAGGAAGTTGCACAAGAGTTATTGCTTCCAATTATTACTCCAACATTAAAAAGACCTTCGCATTTGTTTTTTTCATTGTATAAAAAATCTGCCCCATCATTTATTAGTCAACAAAAAAGTAAAAGCTCTAGCCTTTATAAGGCAGTGATATGTCAAGCAGAACAGAGCGTTCAATCGTTACAGAATATACAAGGAACTGTTCTTGCCAATTTACAGGATGTTGAGGTTCAGATTTCGGTTATTACCTCTGAAAAACCGAGTGGAAATAAAACAAGAACAACTATGATTGCGCAATCGAAACAGTATTCGGGAATGGCTTATTGTTAGTTGATCTGGACTACATTTTTCTTCGAAAAGGCAAATCCAATTCCATAGGCAATAAGTGATCCGAAAAGGGTGATAAAAGTTGCATAAGGTTCATAGGCAATAAGTATCTCAGTAAAATGTGTAAGTTTGGCAGGAAGGTAGTGGATTGCCGGTAACTTAAAGAGTAAAAATAGCATGATACCAGTTATTGTTGCTGCCCATGCTGCGTGAGGCCTTAAGTCTTTTAAAAAAAGAGTTGCTATAAATGGTACAAAAATAGCACAGAGGCTTATTTCGTAACTATCAACAAGTACCTCAATAATTTTTTCGGTAAATAAATAGGATGCAGCTAATGTTGCTAGTCCTGCACAAAAAATAATCATACGAGATAAAAAAACTGTTGGTTGTATTGAAAAAAGAGCGCTTAATGGCTTAGTTAGTATTCCGCTTAGTGCACATAAAATGGAGTCAGATGTTGAAGTAATGGCAGCAAGGATACCACAGAGCGCCATAGTGAAAAAAAAGGTGCTAGTGAGTGCCGTTAATACAGGTAAGAGTGGGCTAACCCCTCCTATTAGGTGAGTGTGAAAAAGTAATTTTCCTTGAATGCCAAAATAAAAAGGCACGAATGAAAAAAGTATCAAAAGAATACTCGCGCATAAGGCGGATATGCTTGCAAATTTTTGAGTTCTGGCAGAAAAAAATTTTTGAGAAATATCGTGTTCAATAAGACAGAAAAAAGCGGGAATTAAAATAATTCGCAAAGCTTGCGCCCATCCAATATCTGTTTTATTAAAAAGGGTAGCAATTGCAGAGAGATTTGGTTGAGAAAAAAAAGAAACAGGACTAGTAAGAAGGCTGTAAATGCAGATGCTAGAAAAAATGAGAATAATAAAAATGATGCGAAAAAAATCGGTAATGACGATAGTGTGAAGCCCGCCAATCATCGTGTATGCAACAATTCCTAGCCAAAAACAAAGTAAAAACATCTCGCTTTGAATATCGGCAAAAGTTAAAAGAACTGATTTTGCAGCTAAAATTTGTGCAATTAAAATACCCAAAAGGCTGATGGCAGAAAGAAATCCACTTAAGTGGTGAAGGGCAATTGATTGATACGTTTTTTCAAAAATTTCTCCAACTGTTCCTACATTAAAAGCTCTTACGCGCTCAGCAAGACCAAGACCAAGAATAAGAAGCCCAAGAGCAATCCCAAATATATATAAAAGCCCATGAAAGGGATTTTGCGCAGTTCCTAAAAACATACCTCCACCAACTTGAGCGGCTAGTAATGTTGCAGTTACTGCAGGAACACCTAATGATCTTCCTGCAAATAAATAATCAATTGAAGAAATATTTTTATGAGAAGTGAAGTATCCAATTAGAAGATAGATAGCAAAGAGCGCAATAGTAATTCCTATAAAAAGATCAGTCTGCATACATTACCTTTATTTTAAAGAGATAAAATAAACAGTTTACTGACCTTTTATAAGGATAGCGATTTTACCTATGGCATAGGCTTTAGCCAATTATATGCAACTGACCGAACAGTGGTTCTATTGGTCCAGCATTATTAAAATTTAACGCCATGGGAGCTATTGGTTGAATGTTATGACCATCAAAGGGAAAGATATTATAAGCGAGTGGATTTTCAACATAAAAAGGATGAAGACAAGTCAAAGTCACTAGATTAAGGTGGTCATTATTATCAAGTCCCCAACTGTTTAATTGCAGAAGTTGAATAGTTAAAATTCTAAGCATAAGGGGGTGATCTTTTTTATTAAATTGATTGATCTGGCCAGTTTCTTGACCATATTTAATAAGTGCATGTGCTCGCAACAGTTTTGCGTGATATGTCTCAGGAGTAGCAACTACACCATTACCATTTAAGGCTTGATGAGCAAGAGCAACCCTTACAGAAGCATCAGCAGGTAGTTGGACTTGATAAGGTTGTGGATTTGCCCCATTCACAATATTTGCACAAAGTACAAAAGTAAAAAAAATTATTTTCTTCATAGATTTCCTTAGTGTTAAAAAACGTTACAAAGAGAGACATTCCCTTTAGATATAGTTTACAGTGATTTTTTTAATTTTCAAGTGGGATATTATAAATTGCTTTAAGCCGATTGAGAGCTAATAGGCTTAAGGTCACAAGTCAATTAATGTTAGCATACTATAAATAATGCTAATCAACACACTTAGTGCTTATCCGATAAGCTTTTAGATTATATGTTATCTGGAAAGGCTTGTAATTCATAATCTTCACTTTCTGTGATTTTATCATCGCTAGAAAAATTAAGCTTTGGCGTCTCCGCATTAGTGAATAATAGTGCGCGAGATAAAGATTGTTTTTTTTGTTGTGGTTCATCTTCAATGAAAGGTGTGATGTTATGAGCTTCTTTGGTGTCAATAATAAAATCATCAAGAACTGTCAGTCTTGGGTCAAGATGTCCCTCGTTATTAATTCCAGGAATATTTAAATACAGGAGTTGGATGGCTAAAAGTTCAGGAATAAGGAGATAGTCATTGCCTCCTTTGCTAAATGATTCTAGCTGTCCTGTTTTTTGGCCATGATCAATAAGCATCAGTGCTTTACTGAAAGCTTGACCTATATTTTCTGCCATCTCGTGAGTAATAAATCTACAACTAGGTAATGATGTAATGGCTCTAGAAGTAATTAAAGAATAATTTCTTGGTAGGCCGATCTGCCAACCGCGAAAGCTGGGAACTTGATTAATATCAGCGAGAAAGAAGTCAGCAGTAGAGAGGATATCTGAAGTGATGATAATAGCTTGAGGATAAGAAGCGAGCAAATTAGAAATGAGGGTGTTAGAAACGAGAGCGCCAGAAGTGGGAAAATCAGAAGCTATAGCGTCAGAAGTTGGGAATCTAGAGGCGAAGCGAAGGTCGGTGGGAAGTGGATTGTCGGTAAAGAATGAAAAGTCGGCAACGAAGGAGGAGTTAATGGGGGATAGTTCAAAATCGAAGGAATTAGTAGTGGGGGATAATGAAGAAATAGAAAGTTTGGCGGAAGGCGGAGTCATGCTCTTTAGCATGCTTGTGCATAATGCAAGAGAAAAAATAAAAAACATTGTTTTCTTCATAGATAACCTTAAAGTTAAAAAAATTGCAAAGAGAAACATTCTCTCTAGGTATAGTATATAGTGATTTTTTTAATTTTCAAGTAGAATAATGCAGATAAGTCAAGGCAACAGGGCCTACGCATGAAAAATATTGAGACAGAAGCAGTTTTTTAAGGTAAGATCCTCAAGTTTTAAGCAAGAGGAGAAATCGTGAAAGAAAAATTAGAAAAAAACTTAAAGAAATATTCAAACAAGTCGATGATCCTAGGTCTTCCAGAAATCAACGCCATCCGTTTACAACGATTGTTGGAACAACCTTTCTAGCTGCGTTATCGGGCATTGATAGCTTTAGTGGAATTCAAGATTTTACAGAAAGTCATCTTGAAGAACTTTCAAAATATTTTGAATTCCCAAGTGGATTTGCAAGTCACGATACATATCAACGATTTTGGGATTCAATTTCGCCAACTCAATTTCAAAAAGCATTTTATGAATTTACACAAACCATTATGGATTTGCCGTCAAAAATTATTTGTGTAGATGGAAAAACAATTCGAAATAGCGGACAGGATAGTCCTTTATATATGGTTAGCGCTTGGTGTCAGAAAAATCAATTGGTAATTGCTCAAGAAAAAGTGCATAAAAAATCAAATGAAATTACTGCTATTCCAAAGCTTCTTGATCTCCTAGATCTTGAAAGCAAGGTTGTAACAATTGATGCGATGGGGGCTCAAAGAGCCATTTGTGATCAAATAATAAAGAAAGATGGCGATTATGTTATTTTTTTAAAAGGCAATCAAGGAAGGCTTCACGAAGATGTTATAGTTTTTTTTCATAAGCAAGAATCATGCGAATTTACTAGCGAACAAACCAACAAAGGTCACGGCAGAATTGAAATGCGAATTGCATCTACTAGTAATAAGATTGAGCAAATTCAAAAAAACCATAATTTGCCAGGACTGCGATCAATTGGAATGGTCAAAAGTAAAATTATTAGAAATGGAAAAGAAACCTCTGAAAGAAGATTTTATATATCTTCTCTGCCTCTAAATGGAGATCAACTTAATGAGATTGCGCGAGAACATTGGGGAATCGAAAACAAGCTCCACTGGCGATTAGATGTTGTTTTTAATGAAGATAAAGCATGCATAAGAAATGATAATGCAGCAGAAAATATAAGCACTCTGAGAAAGTGGGCTTTAAACATTGCTGGAAAGGCTAAAGAAAAGCCTAGTCAGTCCATTAAGAGCGTTATGAGAAAAAATGCTATGTCTTTCAAATATCTTATTTTCTGTCTGTCAAAAATTTTTCATGCGTAGGCCCTGATCAAGGCAAGCTTAATAAGCAAAATGATTTTCATTAATTAAAAGCTAGCTTACGACTTTTCGAAACTTGCTGTTTGTCATCTCTATCTTCAATAAGAGGTTTAATGTTGCAATCATCCTGATTTTCAGCAATAAAGTCATTAAGTACCGTTAGTCTTGGATCAAGGCGTCCATTCTCATTGACTTCAGATATATTTAATTGCATGAGCTGAATGGCTAAAATTTTAGGAAAAAGGAAATGATCACTTCCTTTTCTAAACGATCTGAGCTGGCCTGTTTTTTGACCATGAGTAATAAGTATACATGCTCTATTGAAAGCTTTATCTATATTTTTTGTCATATCGGAAGCAATAACTTCGCCATTATATAATAACTGAATGGCTGCATGAGCTATTGAAGAACAATGTTCTGGTTGGTCGATTATCTGATAGCCGCGAAAGCGAGGGACTTGATTCTTGTCAGAGAAGAGCTTAGCGGCAAAAGAGAAGTCCGTAGTTAAGAAGCTAGAAAGGGGTAGATCAAAAGGAGAAGGATTAGCTGGGAAGTCAGGTGGAAAGTCAGCAAGTGCATATTCTTCTTTATGGATAATTGGAGTCATGCTTTTTAGTATATTTGTGCTTAATGCAAGAAAAAAGGCAAAAAATATTATTTTATTCATAATTGTCCTTAGGGTTAAAAAGGGAAATAATTTCCATATAGAAACAGTATATAGTAATTATTTATATTTTTAAGTGGAATAATATATGTGACATAGGCTCAATGTAGGACCCCATCGCCTTTTACTTTATGAGAAGTCAGATATCCAATTAGTTACTACGTGGCAAAGAGGCCAAATAGGAAGGCTATGTAATGGAACGATCTGGTGTTTCTCTTTATCGTGAATAAAAAAATCATTAAGAACTGACAACTCTGGAGCAAGATTGCCTTTATCGTCAACTCCCTCAATATTTAATTGCATAAGCTGACAGGTTAAAATCTCAAAGATAAGAGAACGCTCGTTTTCATTTTCAAATGATCCAAGTTGGTATGTTTTTTGGCCATGATTAATAAGATCCTCTGCTTGATTCATTACTTGATGAATACTTTTATCTCTTTCAGTAATAAGTCCATTACTAGATAATGATGCATGAGCTTTACAAATCTTTGCAGAAGCATTATTTGGCAGGATGAGCCGCTGGAAAAAACCAGGATAGTGGGGACTGAAATCTGGCAGAATGATATGAAAATTGGATTCAGGATAGTGAAAGGGAGCCGCCCCATTTAAAATATTTGTACAAAGTGCAAAAGAAAAGACAAAAAACATTATTTTCTTCATGGACAGCCTTAGTATTAAAAAGAAATACAATTTTTCTCACTATAATAAAGATCTGTTTGCATATGCTATCGCTATAATTTAGGAACCATAATAAGTAGTTTGCTGATCTTTTATATGAGCTTATTCGAACACTAACGGACTGTTATTTATTCAAAGGTTCCCTTACCGTTCACTTTGCTCTCTGGGAATGACACAAATTACAAAATAATAGTCCATGTCAGGATATCATCGAGCATATCATCGGAGTGTAATGACGGCGTATGCAGCAGGAAGCGGGAGCAACGCTTCCGGATCATATCTGTAAAAGGGAATAAAACAGGAATGGTTTTTGCCTTAGAGTCCAGAGGGATGGGCAAGCATCCCATCTGGTGCCGCGCGCAGAGCGCAACAGAAAACTATTATTGGAAGAATAAAGATTCTTATGCAGTTCTTTCTGTAGAGCGGAGATATCTTGTTGATGAAGAAGAGAAAGTTCTTCTGCTTACAAATCTTCTTTTCCAAGAAGATTCATAACATCTCTTTTGCATTGTGCGGCTGACTTAAAAAGGATTGCATTCATACCAAGTTCATGAGCGGCATGGATATTGTGGCAGGTATCATCAATAAAAATCGTGTGATGAGGGTTTTCAAGCTTGCCAATGATGCTCAATGATTCTTGATAAGCAGCTTTTTGGGGTTTCCATATAAATGAATCAGTTTCAAGAGAATTGCGATTAATAGTATTTTGAGGGTCATTCATCAGAGCAAAATAATCTGGATGTTCTTGTTGAAGCCGTTCAAGTGTTGCCTTGCCAATATTGGAAAGTAGATATAATTCATGACCATAGTTTTTAAGATTTTTAAGAAGTTCATGCATGTTATGATCAGGGGTGTAGATATTATTTGAATAGTCTAAAAGTTCTGAATGCAACTGTGCATGTTGTTTAGCCGCATTAAGATATGCTTCGGTGATTCGATTGCCTTCTTGGTATCGCCCATGCAAAAACCTCCAACTTTTGGGAGAAAAAAGGGTGGTGACTCCTTCTTTAAAAGTGCGAGGTTTTTTTTTGATTTTAAAAATGCCACGTACGAGAGGCAGTAACCCTTTGCGATGAAATAAAACTTGATGAATATCAAAAATAAAAACACCAGATATAGAAAGAGTAGCTTGTGCTTCTTGAAGGTTTGAAAATGTTTTGCTGATGTAAAGCATAGTTTCTTTCTTTGGTAATGAGGTAAAAAAACTGGGCACTTTAATAATAGAACACCCAGCTTATCAGAAAGATTTGTTATTCTGTAACAGTTTTTCTTTAATTGATGATAAGTTTCCCATTTCCTAGTGCATCAAGGAATGTTCTGATTAAAGTTTTAAAAGAGCATTAATATCATGGAAACACTGCGGGTACGATATAAAGTGAATGGCATTTAATCCAGCTTCATGTGCTGCTTTAACGTTTGCTAAACTGTCATCCACAAAAATAGCAAGATGAGCATCACCAGGTTTATTGATAGTAGTAAGCGCTTGGGAATAGGCATCAAGACGAGGCTTCCAGACAAAGTTTCCGGTTTCAGTAGATGTTCTGTTAATGGTGTTTTTTGTATCAGTCATAATACTGAAAAAATCAGGATACTGAACTGCTAAACGGTCTAATGTTATAGTGCCGATGTTTGAAAGTAGGTACAGCTCATAACCTTTATTTTTCAATTCAGTCAGAAGCTGTTGCATCTGTTTATTGGGGGTAAAAATATTGTTCGAAAAATCGATAAGCTCTGTGTGAAGATATAGATACTCTTTTGCCGTATCAAATTTTCTCTCGGTAATTTTATTACCTTCCTTTTTGAGTTTTCGATATTCGTTGCGAGCTTTTTTAGAAAAAACTGCTTTTATGGTTTGCTTAAGAAATTTCTTTTTGTTTTTAAGTTGTTTGAAAGCTTTAAGGTACTTTCCCTTGTTTTTAAAAAGAACCCCATGGATATCAAATAAAAAAAATCCACCACGAGACAAGGCTTTCTGAGCTTCTTGTTCGGTAGTGAACGATTTAGAAAGATACAAAGTTTTTTCTGGTTTTTGTACAGCCTGTGAAGTACAGAACGCTAAAATAATAACGAAATAGTTTATTTTCATGATACCTCCATAAACTGCAGCAAGTCCGCCATAGCTTTGTATGTGCCTTAGCTTTTTTTAAGCGGTGGCAGATAGGCGATGGTAGATGCTAACAATATAACCTATCCATAAGAATAGGTGATTAGGAGGGGTTGTCAAAAGGTTGAGCGCTTTAAAATAGGCTCTAGAAGCTTATTTTAAAGTAGTCTTGTTTGCCTATTTCTTTTTTGTTAAAAGGCGAGGCAGGTCAATTTCATCATAATGATCGATAATAAACTTAGCTTCATTTAATTCACTTCTATTGCCAGCGCTATTGATACCGATGCAAAACATGCCTGCTTTATTAGCAGCTTCAATACCATGAGGAGCATCTTCCACCACAATACAATGAGCAGGGTCAACCCCAAGTTGTGTGGCTGTGTAAAGATAGACGTCAGGAGCTGGCTTTCCGATATTGTTAACGTAGGTAAAGTTATAAATATGATTACCAAAAAACTTTCTTAAATTAAGTTGTTCAATGGCAGTCGTAAGAGTATGGTTTTCAGCATTTGTTGCAACACCAACATGAAGATTATGACCTTTTACCCGTTTGAAAAAATCTTCAAATCCTGCAATAAATCGTAATCCTTTAATGTATTCATCATTGGCCCGTTTCTTTTTTTCTGTAATCAGTTCTTCAAGCGGATGGTCAAGGTCGAACATGTTTTTGATGATGGCGCAGCTGTTGTGAATAGCCACTCCTTTGAGTTTTTTTGCTAGCTGTGCTTTGATTTCTGGAGTAAGTGTTACTCCGCGGCTAGTGATAAGATCGCTTGTTGCTTTGTCCCAAATGTGATTTGTATCGATGATTGTTCCATCGAGATCAAAAATGACTGAGTTAAATTTCATGCGGATCTCCTTTCGTTAGTAGTTATCTATTGATAATTCGTTTAATCGTAGTACCCTTTTTCGTCATGTGGTCTGGCGCCGTCTTTTAGAAAGGATACTGTACAATGCTCTCTCTCTTCAAAGGTTTTCGTATTCGCTTAGCTCTTATGTATGGAGCGTTAGCGTTTTTTATAAGTGGATTGGTGAAGATTGTGCCGATTATTGGCTCGCATTGCTCATTTTTTTCTTTAATAGACATGATTATGCCATTAACAGGAGCGATAGGAATAGGAGTAGGTTTTTTTGCCTTCCTTATGCGGACAGGCTTCACGGTTCTTAAGATTTCTGTATCTATCATGGCTTTAGTATACCATCTTCCAGGGTTTTTTGCATCAGCCTCTTGGGCTTATCCTAATTTTTTTATGAAAGTAGGCTTGCCTCTTTTGTGTATGATTCTTTTTATACTGCATCCCTTTGGCTTTTATGCTGCTCCTTATGTACTATATTGGCTTATTCCGATGGCAATTTACTTTTCAGGTAAAAAAACGATTTTTCTTCAGGCTTTATCGGCGACCTTTATAGCTCATGCGGTTGGCTCAGTTATTTGGTTGTATGCGAAAAGCCTTCCGACTACGGTCTGGCTTGGGCTTATTCCTGTAGTAATTTTTGAGCGCCTTTTATATGCGTCAATTATGACCGTTATGTATTATGTGGTTAAAGATGGGTTGAGATGTGTTAGGCGAACAGCATGGTTTATAAAAGTGTGCCATATTGGACAAGCATTGTTTCTAAAAAATAAATACTAAAAAAAGGTAGTGGGTAGGTAATGAACAATTCAATTTCGCATCTTGCAATAATAATGGATGGTAATCGCCGTTGGGCAAAAAAAAATAAATTAAGTTTTGGTACCGGATATGCTGAGGGTGGATTTGGTGCAGTCAAAAGAACGATAGAATTTTGCCTTTCTCGTGGCATTAAACATTTGTCGTTGTATGCATTTTCACTAGAAAACTTTAAACGACCACAAGAAGAACAAGATTTTCTTTTTGATACGATTGTTAATCAAGGTGGTAAAAATATTCAGTATCTTCAAAAACATAATGTACGTGTGAAATTTGTTGGAGATAGGTCTGTGTTTCCGCAACGAGTGATTCCTACCTGTGAGTTAGTAGAACGTGAAACAGAACAGTGTTCAGCAATCTTTGTGAACCTTCTTTTTTGTTATGGTGGTCGTCAAGAAATTGTATCTGGAGTTAAAAAACTTCTTAAACAAGTACAAGATGGTTTACTAACGGAAGATCAGATTACAGAACAAACTTTAAAAAATTATTTGTGGACAGCAGGCACACCTGATCCTGAGCTTGTTATTCGCACAAGTGGTATTCAGCGATTGAGTAATTTTTTGTTATTTCAATCTGCTTATAGTGAATTTTGTTTTCTTGATTGTTTGTGGCCAGAGATCACAGAAAAAGATCTTGCCGGCGCAGTAGATTCTTATAATGAAGTGCGGCGTAACTTCGGCATTTAAAATTCATAGAGTTATTTTCGGTATTCTAGTTAGTTGTTGCCGCACAGACAGCTTTTCTTTTTTTATGCGCTCTAGTTAGTTGTTGCCGCGTGGCTTATTAATTTCTTTGATGGTTTCGAAATCTATGGTACGAGTTGCTATTTGCTTAGCAACATCAGTATCCAATTGTCCTAAAGAAGCTTTGATTGAAGCAAGTAATGCACGAAGTTCAAGAAGTAAGTGGACTAAATCGCTTGATGCTTCTGCATGATCTAAAGCAAATTTAGGCATAGCTTGTATCGCAGCTGCTTTGGATATATCAATTTGTGTTGAAGGGGCGACTGCTTTGACATCTAATGCCCTTACGGTAACGAATGACAATAAAAAACCGAGCAAGAGAATGATCTGCTTTTTCATGGATGCTCCTTATTTAGAAAAATTAAAAAACTTTTTTAGTTTTAATGGAGAGCAGCAACTTTTGTCAATCATTTACTTTTAGTTGCATGGTTGGAGGGATGCGAATATCAATGAATGAGCCTACAATAGGCTTTTGTTCAATAACTATGCAGCTGGTACACGTATGGTCAGGCTCCATGAGGCATGTATGAAAAAGAGAATAAGGAATCTCATTATTTTTTAAGAAGGTTACTATCTCTTGAACAGGGCGTTCTTTAAATGAAGGAAGTAAGACCAAAGAATTTTCTGATTTTTGCGAGACATAAAGAATGAGTGGTTGAGATGGTAGCTCTGATCCTGATTCAGGGATTTGGGCGATGCAGGTTCCTTGAGGGTGATTGCTTGGAGCGTAATGAACCTTATAATTAATTTTTTGTTCTATGAGTTCTTGCTTTAGAGTTTCATAGTACTTGTTCACGCAGGCAGGAGTTTTAGGTCGTGCTTTTTTACAAGAGACGATAAGAAACACCGTTTGTTGAGGGCGAATAGAACTTGCTGGTGAGGGATTTTGGCTGAGAACAGTACCTTCTTTAACCTGTTCATCTTCTTTTGAGGATAAAAGGCGCACATTTAAATTTTCAGAAGAAATAATGGAAATTGCTTCTGGTAGTAAGCATCCGAGCACATTGGGCGTTGCCAGATATGAACGGTGCAAAAAGAGGTCTAGTGTAAAATAACCAGATAAAAAAAAGATAAAGGGCATAAGCCATAAGGATCGAGAGAGAAGCGATTTGAAGAATGAGAGTTTGATCATAAATGCCTGATCTTAATTTAAGGACCTGCAGTAAAACAATAAGCCGGATTCTGTCTTGGCAAGAAGCGAACCTCTTGCCATGGGCAACCATGTATCTAAGCGGCATACCCGCATGTTTAACCGGAACAAGCGACCGCACATGCCTATTTTGCCTTGCTCCCGGTAGGGTTTACCCCACAAGACTATTGCTAGCCTTATGCGTGCGCTCTTACCGCACGTTTTCACCCTTACTCTTTTTGCACTAGTAAAAATGCAAAAGAGCGGTTTTTTTCTGTGGCACTATTCCATAGGCTCGCGCCTTCCTTGATTGAAGCCTTAGGCTTGCACCTTTCAGCTTCTTCCAAGGTACCGTACTTGTTAGGAGTCCGGACTTTCCTCTCTTAAAACAATGTTTTAGGAGCGATTGCCTCGTTTTACTGCAGAGAACCATTTCAAAGAAAAATATAATGTTATCAGGTTACCAGTGATGGAAAACATTGTACAGAAGGCAGAAAGTGGCGTTCCAAGTGTTTGCAATGAGGTAAAAGTGATAATAAAAACTGTTCCGGTACAGAGCAGTAAGCGGTGACCGGTATAAAAAGATGCTGCCTTTGCGAGTAATATAATACCAAAAATAAGCCCAAAATAGGGAATCGCTAGCCCAGTACTAATGCATGAAAAAATGGCAAGGAGTAAAAAGCAGAGCAATAAGAGAGGGGAAAAAGAGCATTGTAGAAAAAATACGAGAGTAAAAACGGCAAGAGTATGGATGGTAGGGGTAGTGGCAAGGGAAAAGGTGATAAGATCTATTGTAAAAAAGATCAATGGAGCAATGATATTGAACAAGAAAGTGATACATTTTATCATAGAAAACAACGATTTAAGGCCTGTAGGAAGGGTGTTAGTAAGTTGACAATTCATGGTATATGGGTAAATTAACAGAGTTATTAGTAATATTAATCATTTCTCGGAGTTATTCAATATGAATAAGAAAAAATTAGCATTAACACTTCTTTTGTCATCAATGTCAGTATCAGTAGTTGCAGCTGAAGTTGTAGCACCAGTTGTTGTAGCTGAAGTTGTAGCTGAAGTTGTAGCTGAAGTTGTAGCACCAGTTGTTGTAGCTGAAGTTGTAGCTGAAGTTGTAGCTGAAGTTGTAGCACCAGTTGCAGCAGTTGGTTACTTTTCATCTGCTTGGTCAGCGGTTAAATCTAACCGAGCAATGACTGCAGCTCTTGTTACTACTTGCATTCTTTTAGGCGCAGTTGTTAATGCAGCTGTTTCAAACAACAATGAAGTAGATGCGGATAATGCTGAGTAATTTTACTCAACCATTAAAGCGTTAAAAATTAAGGGCTGCAACCGCGGCCCTTTTTCATTATGTGAATCATAACTTGCTAATTCTCAACTACACGGTGTCTCTGGGTTTTATTGTGAAAGATTTGCCTAATCCTCCTACTCGTCGTCCTCAGCGATACGGTAGTCGCGGCGGTGCGTAGCACTGACTAGACGGAGTGAGCGTAAGGATCCAGGAAATTGCATAAAAATCATCTTTAGAATGGACTTACACGAGCATGTATATTGTTCTTCTTTTATAAATTTATGATGACTTTAGTATAGTTTAGACCTGGATCCTTACACTCGCTTCGTCTAGCCAGTGCATTGAAATGCACTGCTGCGACTTTCGCCTCGCTGAGGACGACGAGTAGGATGGTTGCTCGATAAAACTCAGCAGTCTCCAGCGTTTTTACACTTCGAAAAAAATTATGAAAACTCCGTCTCTTTCCTCTTTTCTTACCATCTCGCTAACCATCTTTGGCATAAGCGGTTCGTTTTTTTTAGGCCTTCTTTTTTTTCTCTCTCGTCATCCGTGTGTTGATTTCTCGGTGCTTGCTCGTTATAACCATGGGCGCCCTTCGGTTTTATATGATGATCAGGGAAAAGAATGGGAACGGTTTCAGCTTGATAAGCGCGATCCTGTCAGTATAAAAATTATGCCTGATCATCTTATACAGGCGTTTATTGCAGCAGAAGATTGGTCATTTTTTTCTCATAATGGTCTTTCATGGCGGGGGATTATTCGGTCGCTATTAGTAAACCTTGCACATGGTCGTATTGTGCAAGGTGCAAGTACTATTACGCAGCAGTTAGTGAAAATGCTTTTTTACGACAATCGTCGGACATTCAAAAGAAAATTTAAAGAACAGTTTCTTACGTTGCTTGTTGAGCGTCAGTTTACTAAAGAACATATTTTAGAAACGTATTTGAACCATGTGTATTTTGGATGTGGTATGTACGGGGTTTCTGCTGCTGCACAACGTTTTTGGGGAAAAACAGTACAGGAGCTTGAGCCACAAGAATCCGCTTTATTAGCTGCTATTGTTTGTTCCCCTGGTCATTATTCTCCTCTTTTGTTTCCCTATTCAGCTTTACAGCGCAGGAATGTGGTGCTTGGTAAAATGAAAAAATTACATTTTATTGATCATGAAAAATTGATTACTTTGCGTGCTACTTCGTTAGGTATTGTTCCGGTATTGTCACGTTCATGTGCTCCCTATGCTAAAGAATATATTCGTATTCTGTTGGAAGAGAAATTTGGGAAAGAGCAGTTATATAATGGGGGGCTTGCGATACGGACTACCCTTAATAAAGAGATGCAATTAGCCGCAGAGGAAGTTTTTAAAAAACATTTTATTGGATTACGGGCAAAATATGGAGCTGATCTTAATGGTGCTTTGATGAGTATTGATCGAGCAACAGGAGAAATCAGAGCAATGGTTGGGGGAGTAAGTTTTACTGAATCTCAATTTAATAGAGCGCTCTATGCTCGTCGCCAACAGGGCTCAGTTTTTAAACCACTGGTGTATGCAACTGCGCTAGAAAAAGGAATGTCCTTGTTAGATAGGGCAGTTGATGAACCATTTGCGTGGAAACAAGGTTCTGTTGTTTGGGAACCACGTAATCATAATAGGGTCCATGTGGGAGAAATGACTCTTGCGCGTGCGCTTTCCTATTCTAATAACGTAATTTCAGCAAAAGTTATTCTTACCATTGGTCCCGAATCAGTTGTTGAAATGGCAAAAAAATGTCACTTAACTGGATCAATACCTGCCTATCCTTCATTAGCTCTTGGTTGTTTAGATAGTTCACTTTCTGAAGTGGTTGGAATGTTCAATATATTTGCCAATGCGGGAATGTATTGTGAGCCACATCTTATTGTCTCGGTAAAAGATGCTTGGGGAAAAACGATATATCGAGCACAGCCTGTTAAAGAGAGAGTTCTGCCTATGCGAATTGCAAGTCAAATTGGGCAAACGCTGTCGCTTGGCATTGATCGAAAAAGGAAAAGTGAAATGCCATGGATTGATTCAATGGCAATGACTAAAACAGGAACTACGAATGATGCGCGTGTTTGTTGGTTTGCAGGTTCAACTCCCGAAATTACGACTGTTGTGTATGTTGGTTGTGATGACAATCGTCCTATGGGTAAAAATGTATATCCGGTTCATACGGCGTATCCAATCTGGCTTGATTTACATACTCGTATTCCTACTGCCTACAAGCAGTTTTCATTTGATCCTGCATTACAATCAGTGCTTGTTGATTGGAAGAGTGGGGCGATTGTTTCTCATGCGTATGAGAACAAGGACGTTGTGTCGCTTCTTTTATAAGAAGTGACTAAGAACAATTTTTTCTATTTTTTTAAAATCTTAATTTTTTTGTGCCCTCCGCGTGCGGCGCTAAGACGAGAGATTGTTTGCGCAAGAACCTTTATTCTTTCAATAACTTAGCCTTCTGTTGCACTCCGCGTGCGGCATATTTGCGCAAGAACCTTTATTCTTTCAATAACTTAGCCTTCTATTGCACTCCGCGTGCGGCGCCAAGACGGGTCCTTGCCGACCCTCTTGGATCTCGGGCACAAACCTGCGGTTCGATCGCTTTTTACGAATATAACTCGGTCCAGCTCCTACGGGCTTAGGCCCTCAAACACATA
>CANNBR010000001.1 GCA_947502805.1 bacterium | reverse complement strand
AATTCGTATTCGATCATGTTCTTTTAATTGGGTATAATTCATAAGCGACAACTTTTTTTTAGACAGAATTTTTTATCAAAACTAATTCTATCAGAAAGTTGTCGCACTTCATTTTAGACTTGGCCCCTTGAAAACAACCAGTTCTGAGGAAAAAATAAACCTAAATTAAACAAAGAAGTGGGTGGCATAAACTGATCCACTCTATGAAATATCAAAAATAATGCTGCAACTTTGGTAATGATGGAGTGTGAAGAGATGGTGTGCCCGGCTGGATTCGAACCAGCGACCTACGGATTAGAAATCCGTTGCTCTATCCAACTGAGCTACGAGCACACTAATTTTTAAATCTTAAGAACTAAGAAACCTTTAGTATAAGGCAACTGATCATTCTTTTCAATTTTTATCTATAATTTAAAGAAACAGCTTTTGAATTTTTACCTTATCAAGCACAGGCTGTAATTCCACAAAATACAGTAATTGCCATCCCTGAGTTTTCTTAGCTTGCAGACTTTCAGTTATATCCCATACAGAGTACACACGCATCGCGCGCTTTCCCCCACGACCATCTTTTGAGAGCAGCCCTTTTTGCAACAGAACATTTTTTGGAAAAATAAACTGACCAAGACAATCTACTTTACGCACACTGACGATCAAAAAATCAAAGTGGTCGTTTACATCATAAGGCATAATGGGACCATCTCCCATTCGTTTCCAGAAAGTAACAAACTGACCGACTTTTTTTGGGGTGATTTTTGCCACACGGAATTTAATATGTTTTTGACCAAGGTCAAATCTACAGGCTCCATACTCTTGGCTTTCTGCTTCTTGCTCCAGATTGCTAATGATTAAGCCACTAGGATTATAAGCAAACTCTTGCGCAGCAAAAACCATTTCCAATATAAAAAATTCTTTTTGTTCTTTACTAAATTGCTTAGCTTGCTTTGGTGTTAATGTTGCTAAAAATTTTTCATAAGTTGTTAATGCTTTTTCACTCATATTTTAATACATTCCCCAAGTAAATCGGATAATTAAATTTCATTATTCCACAGTTTTTTAGGTTCACCGCGTAAGAGTTCTTGAACCAAATCTTCTTCTTGGCTCTGCAACTGCTTTTGATTTAACCCTTGCTGCTCTAAATTCATAGAATGATTTATTACTTTAATTCGTCTTTTGGCGATAACTCGTGCTTGTTTTTCAAGTATCTTATCAAGGGATTCTATAGATAACTAAAAAAATCTACTTCTTGCTATCGTTTACGTTTGCTGTTGAAAGTGTTCAATGTTAGGTTAAATTTAAAATCAAAAGTTTTTTAAAGGAACTTACTATGCATGCAATAGAATTTATAGCGGAAATCGAAGATGGAATTATCAAGGTACCAAAAAAGTATCAGGACCAATTATCTAAAAAATTTCGCGTCATCATCTTGCAAGATGATGAAACGGCTGATCAAACAAAAAAACTCTCTAAAAAAAGAACCTTTGATGCGGTACGCATAACAACAAAAGACCTTAATTTTGATAGAGATGAAATAAATAAACGGTAAAGTTTTTTCAATAGCAATGTTCACAACCCCTTTTGGTTACCTATGAGTTACCAAAATCCATTAAAATAGTTACCTATAGATAACCAAAGGTACAATAGAAAGTTTTTCCAGAATTGTATGACCTATACTACTGAAAACGGTAAACCCTGCTTTTTCGTATGTGCGCAAAGCTGGTTTATTTTCTTTTTCAGGGTCAACATAAAAGGCAAGGAAGCAACGGAAAATGTTCTATTTTTAATGGTAAAAATTTCATTACCGTAGAACCATAAGTTGATTACTAACCGCTTCCACCAATTCAGGAAAAGTTGGGTTATAACAACGGCCAATAAAATGGCCTTTATCAGTAAATTCGTAATATTCAGTGTTCAAATTTTTATGCACAGCACGCGCTTCTGCTATGGGAATCCACTGATCATCAGTAGATGCAAATTGAATGATAAAGGATTGATTCTGTTTGATAGCTTCCCAGTTCCAAGGACGGTCAAAATAGCCACTTAATTTTTCAGTTTCCATGCCAAGATCACTGTGATACGAACCAACAAGCACCGAACCTAAAATCTTATTGTTTTCTGCAAACCGCATTGCCGCGATAGCTCCGGTTGAATGCCCGATAAGTATGGTACTCTCGTCCGCTCCCAATTGTTTTAAAAAAGGAATCCAGTACTTTTCTCTGCAAATCGGTGTATCGGGAAATTGTGGGGCTAAAACGGTAAGGCCTCTTTTTTCTAACTCCGCTTTAACATAAGGAAGCCAATTATCCTGAGGCGAGCTATCCCCGTTGCCGGGAATAAGAATTGCTTTTATTTTATTCATCGCTGAAAATGCCTCACTATAATGATTTTTGTGCAATTATCCTGGATCCTCATGCTCACTTCGCTTAGCACCGTACTACGCACGCTGCCGCAGCTCTCGTACCGCTGAGGACGACGAGTAAAAGGTTTCTTCTACACTAATCTTTACTATAAAAATCAGTCTAATCTAGCCAACCAACTCAGGAGCCACAAAAAGAATCTTGAACTCTTTTGCTATGGCAATAAGCTCGGTTTTAATCTGATCAGATACATCGGTTGATTCTAAAATAGTGCCATACACCTTTGGATAGACAGATTCAACGTAACTTACAAACTGTGTAACAAATGCTTGAATAGTAGGAAGTGCGACATCATGCAAAAAACCTTCTTGCAAAATAAAAAGCATCAACGCTTCTTGAACAAAGTTATACGTGGTGTAATGACCCTGCTTAAGCACTTCCGTGGCACATTGTCCACGAGCAAGACGTCGTTGTGCTTCTTTATCAAGATCAGTACCAAACTGAGAAAAGTCTAAAAGTTCACGATACTGAGCAAGTTCAAGACCTAAGGTCTTTGCCATTTTTTTCACTGCACGAGTTTGCGCTGCTCCACCAACACGAGAAACAGAAAGACCAATGTTCACCGCAGGACGAATGCCACTTTTAAATAACTGATCATCAAGGAATACTTGACCATCAGTGATGGAAATAAGATTCGTTGGAATGTAGGCAGTGATATCATCTGACTGTACTTCAATAATAGGAAGCGCTGTTAACGAACCACCTTTTGCAAGTTTACCTGCACGTTCTAATAATCGTGAATGAAGATAAAACACATCGCCTGGATACGCTTCACGCCCCGGCGGCCTACGCAACAAGAGAGACATTTCTCGATACGCAATCGCATGATTACTTAAAGAATCATAGACGATAAGAGCATCGTGACCTCTATCTCTAAAGTATTCACCAATCGTACAACCAACATAAGGAGCAAGATATTGGCATAACACTGCGTCACTTGAATCAGCACTTACTACTACTGTGTATTCAAGGGCTCCGTTTTCACTTAACAACTGAATAACGCGTGCTAGATTTGCTTGGCGTTGACCAATCGAAACATAAATACAGAAAACATTTTTACCTTTTTGATTCAGAATGGCATCAAGCGCAACCGCTGTTTTACCTGTATTTCTGTTACCAATAATCAACTCTCGTTGACCTTTACCAATTGGTACTAAGGCATCAATAACAAGAATACCTGTTTGTAATGGTTCATTAATCGGACTACGTTCAATAACCCCTGGCGCAAATGTTTCTATCGGCGCTACAGCTTCTGCATTCAAATCACCTAGACCATCCAGTGGTGCTCCAGTTGCATTTATCACACGACCAAGAAGATTCATGCCTACAGGAGTTTTAAACACATGCCCAGTACGTCTAACTACTTCTAATTCAACAACGGGAATGTTGGCATACAAAAGAAAAACAGAGACATAGCTTTCATCAAGATCAAGAATGATCCCTTTATTGCCTTCATCAAATTCAACAATTTCGTTATACACTGCTCGTTCAAGACCATGAACACGGCAAATGCCATCCCCCACTTGAACAACAATGCCTATCTCTTCTAAATTTTCTTGTGGCCCATCATGTAAAGCTTTTTCAAAAAGAGAAACAAGATCGGTACTTTTTATCTTCATAAAAACCTCAGCGTCGTACGCTAGTATACAGCGCTCGTAATTGAGCCTGAGCAGAATATTCCCATAAATACTGTTCATTAAAAATACGCACACCAGCTATAAGCTCTGGGTTTAGCTCGTAAGAACAATACACCCTTACAGATACCTGTTCTTTTAAAAAATTTTCTATCAATGTTTTTTCTTGCTCTGATAAAGCCACTGAACTTTGTACTAAAAATGTTATAATTCCAGCCCGCTTTTGATACAAATCTGCTAACTGATGAAACATAGGAGCAAGTAATGAGGTACGGTGATGCGCTATTACCAAACACATTAATGCATAACAAGATGATGGAAGTTTAAACCGCTCAATAAGATCTATGAGCGCCTTTTCTTTTACCTCTGGAGAAAGCAAAGTTAAATCCATCAAAAAACACGCTGTTTGATGCTTCTTAAAAAAAACATGCGCCGATTCGAATGCAGCAACATGATCGGGAACAAGAAGATGATACGATACCCCAAGATAAGCTTGTGCATAACGCCGAGAAAGAAAAAGTCCTGCTCTATCCACAAATACTCTCCTTGCCCAATGCTTTTAAAGAACTGGTTACATAGTCTCTTTGAGCTTTTTCATTGGCAAAAAAAACAAGTACTTGCTCTCTTGTCTTTATTAAAATAGGTGGAATAACCTCACGCTTCAGAAACTCTTGGCACAAACCATCTGCCCGCTTCTTTAAATACTCAAGGGACTTTTTTTCAATCTCTCTGCGTTCAACAGCATAGACATTCTCTCGTCCTTCCATCACACTTTTCCATAATTGCACCTTCCAAAGCAACTGCTGAGCATAAGCCTTTTGACCTTCCATTTCTCGAATCACCTCAGCCTTTTTTACTCGAAGCTCTACTGCTTCTTGCTCTAAAGAAAAAAGGCGCTCTTCGCGTTGTTTTAGGCTTTTTTTAATATAAGGAGCAATATACTTCGTCACAAGATAGGCACATGCAGCAATAAGCATTCCCAGATTGAGAAACTTATTTATAAGCGCTCCCCAGAAAAAACTAGACATTGGTTATCCTTTTTACCAAAAAATTAACCGATTGTTCTGTTATCTGATTGCGAGAAGCAACATCACATTCACGAGAAAAGGAAAAGGTGTCGATCGAGATATTCTTAGGAGAAAGGTCTTCGGCAACAGGAGGTAATGCGGCAATAAAGTCTTTGCGAATTCCCTCAAGAGCACTTATTTGCTCATCTTTTGTTTTTTTTAACGCATCTTTTTCAGACTGCACGCACTGCTCAAGGAGCATAACAACCTCACGCTCATCCTGAACTTCTTTTACGCAGTCACGTAAAAAGAAAGTATCAAGCATCTTCCACGCAATAATAAAATTAAGCATCTGAATAAAGAGCGTAACGTTAATCTGAATCATAAGATCCCCTGCATTAGCTTAGTAAAAAGCGAAAAGATTAACGGCTGAAAATAATAATAACGAAAGCAATAACAAAGGCATACACGGCAGCTGTTTCTACCATGATAAGACCGAACATCATCGCACTTCTGATTTGCTTAGCGCTTTCAGGATACTTTCCGATATTTTCACAAGCCTTTGATGCAATCATGCCCATTCCCAAAGATGGCCCGAGCGTTCCTAGGCCGATAGCAATTGCAGCACCTAAAAAAGCTGCTGCTTTTACGTAATATTCCACGAGTACCCTTTCACAGATTGATTTTTTTCATTTTAACAATGTAGTTCGTCATTCTACTCCACTTTTTTAGTTCCTTACAAGAATGAATGCGAATAACCTCATAAAGATGTAGATTTTATCGCAGAATGAGCTGGTAATCCTAGCGTTGTTACTTCAATAAACTCAGCAACCTTAGCAACATGCGCTTCCATTTGATCCGAATAATTTTCAAATTCTTGATCTGCTTCAATCACCAATACCGGAACATCAATAAGTGACTTTGCAATACCTTCTTTACCTAGCAACCATTGCTCATGCTTATCATGCAACAATGTTAAATATTCTAGAGGAACCACTTTTTCTTCTGAACGAGCACGCTTTTTTAAACGTTCAAAACTTTTTTCAGGGCTCGTACGTAAATAAATAAAGCCAGATGGTTTTTGAACATAATTTTCAATAAGCCAATCAAACCATTCTTGATATAAGCTCCATTCAAGAGGGCTCATAGTTCCCATCTCAAAACAGTTTTTTGCAAAGCAATAACGATCTGAATACACAGAACGTTCAAGAATCTGTAACCCATGCACAGATACTGAAGCCTTTTTTTGCTGTTCCATAACACGCGTAATAAAGGCATACGACTGAAACGTATAAGCCCATCGCTTTGTGTCTTTATAAAAACGATCAAGAAGGTTTTCCCCTGCCGCAACTCGCTGCCACTGATCTACAGGCTCATATACTATTTGTGCTGGTAAATGTTCTTCGATCAATCGTAAAAAGGTCGATTTGCCCGCCCCAATATTTCCTTCAACCATAAAACTTTTTAAAAAAGATGTTTTATGTACCATAAAAATCGACTCCATAGAAAAACAATTTGTAGAATAAGCTTAATATTGCCATGCTTTGTCATAATTAGATGTTTTAAGTATACTGACTACTATTAAACAGAAAATGTCTTAATCAAGCAAAACATCTACTTTTCTTTAGTAATAGCAATAATGAAGAGTTTACGCAGGAAAAAAAATTTATGAAGTACGGCCGTTGTTTTTTATTAATAGTAGTATTCTCACAAGGCATTATTCGTTGCGAAGAATGGGAAAATGCCTTTGATCAACTCGGAGAAGAATCTTATATTCTAGATGAAGACATAAATTTAAATGCAACACGAGCAATTATTTCAAAAAACGATGCGGTAATAAACCTTACTGACCCTACAACTATTAATGCACAAAAAATCCTCCAAAACCCTTTATACTATCGCAGCAATCCACCTATGCGCAGAAATATCATTGATAATCCTATCTTTCAGCAATTTGTTGAACAGGGAAACCCTGGTCAAAACTTTAGCTTTAAACCGTTTATGACCCAAACGTTTAAAGAATATTTTTACGATACCCGATCAAACATCAACTATTACATCGACATGAACCAAAATGAAGCCAATAATCAGCTCAATGACCTTTTAACTGTTATTGATAATGTCGATTTTGCTGGCTTTAACGTAAGTAATGTTCTTGGTCTCTTTAACACCATCTACCTAGAAGAACGACGCGCGGGGGCGATGTTTGAATATGTTAAATCAACTGATGCATGGACCCTTTCAGGCCGTATTCCTTTTTATTACAGTGAACACAATTTAAATATGCCTCCAGAAGATCAAGTAAAGGTCCAAAAAAATTCTTTTTTTAGTAGTAGCGACTTTGATGAAGTTGCTTTTGCTCGCGAACATTTAATCAGTGATCAAGTTGGGTTTGGAGATCTTCGAATCAACTTTGAATACCTCTTTATAGATACTCATAAACAAACTTTTAGTGCCGGTATACGAGGTACTATCCCAACTGCTTTTGCTGTAAAAAAAGGATTGTATGGTACTAACTTTAATGTTGAAGCTCCAGCTCCAAATTTTGACCTTTATACTGACTTACTTTTACCAGGATTAAGTACTCCACCCGATCAAAATATTCCCTTAGTGCAGCAAAATGTTCAAACACTTGGATATGCGATCATGGATAGACTCGCAACCATCCTTGTGCAAACCCCTTTGGGCAATAAACAGCATCTTGGTATCGGCGTCTTCACTCACAATAAAATGATTTTTAGTGAAAAACTATCTCTCTCAGGGCTTTTTTCAGCTGAAATGTTGCTTCCTGCAAATGAACAACGCTTTTTTATTATAAACACTCCCCTTTCTGCTTTTAATGCTTTTAATTGGGCAAATACAGATGCTGCAACGGGGCAACTTTCAGCAAAATTAGATTTTTTAAATCAACAATTTATTAATAAATTTTTCCCAGTTCGCTATAAAGTTTCTGTGTTTCCTGGGTTTATCATTCAAAGTACTTCTGCCCTTACCTATCGAGGTAGACGCCTTGAAATAACAGGCGGTACTGATTTGTGGTGGCACACCAATGAACGCTTTTTATCTATCGACGCACCAAAAGAAATTAAAAACCAAAGCATCATCAATAAATCAACGGCAAAGCATGGGTATGGATTTCAAACAATGTTCTGGGGTTCTTTAGAAAAAAAATTCAAGCCAGGTTCTTCCTGGAAATTTGGCTTGCGAGTTGAATCAACTACAAATGGTTTTGGAGTTGGAAAAGAATGGGGCGCCTGTATTCTCATCCAAAAATTCTTTTAAAAAAGAATACGCCACTGCTCATTTTGAGCTAAGGCGTGATTAATAAAGGAAATAAAAATATGAAAAAAAAACAAATATTTTCACTTCTTATGCTCTGCTCATACACAACTATTATAATCAGCACTGATATAACAACAGACCAAACACACAAAGATACGGCAATAATAGCTGCAACTGCTGGTGCAGCCGCACCCAAGCGAAAAAAGGCAAACTTTAAGGAACTTGCATTTATCCAAACAATAGATGGCAAATATGGACTTTTTGATGGACACTCGGTGCATGAATCTCTCAAAATAATTTCAGAAATTCATGCAATCCAATATGGAAAGCTTGATAAAAAAACACAAAAAAGAAGTGGTCTGTATCAGTTAGGCGATCAACAAGTAGCGCTTCACGATATTGCTGTTATTCAAGATAAGCTTACTAAAGAAGGAGTTGCAAAAGATGATGCTCGGCAAATAGCATGCACTACAGCTCTAGACAGGATAAAAGATGATTTTAATGCTAAGATAAAAGCATTACGTAATGGAAAAGAAGAAAGTGAAATGTCAAAAAACATCAAACATAAATTGATTGTTTTTTGGCTTAAAGACCAAGAAATAAAAATATCTTTGCTCATGAATTCTGATCTTCCTGATGAAAAAAAACGACTTTATGATGCATCAGCCAGCGAATTTTTTGTTTTCTTAGAAGAACTTAAACATTTTTTTGGAGACATGATCGATTCATGTACTGAAGCACATAAACAGTACAAAGAACTTGTGCAAAAAGCACGCACTAAATAAGGTCACTACAACGATATGGAAACACTAAACGGAACAGTTGAACGATTTCTTTTTCAAGATAGTGAAAAAGGCTTTTGTGTTTTCCTCCTTAAAGTTGAGCGTGAAACATCTATAGTTGTTCGTGCCCATGCAGTTTCTTTCCATCCAGGACAAGATGTGGAAGTTGAAGGCGCATGGGTTACTCATCCTAAATTCGGCAAACAATTTGATGCACAATCGTGCAATGCAACACTCCCAACCAGTATTCTTGGTCTTCGGCGCTATTTAAGTTCAGGCATGATCAAAGGTATTGGAAAAACATATGCAGACAAATTGGTCAATGCTTTTGGAACTACGGTACTTGATGTCATTGATAAGCATCCAGAACGGCTTTCAGAAGTTTCTGGTATTGGACCTAAGCGGCTCGAACAAATAATTACTGCCTGGAAAGATCAAAAAGATATTGCAAAAATTATGGTCTTTCTACAGGAAAAAGGAGCATCTCCTGCCTATGCAACAAAAATTTATAAAAAATATGGGACAAGTTCAGTAGCCATCGTTACCGAAAATCCCTATCGCCTCGCAGAAGAAATCTGGGGAATCGGTTTTAAAATGGCTGATCTTCTTGCGCAAAACTTAGGATTTGAAAAAAATTCAGCCAAGCGAATAAAAGCTGGTATTATCTTTGCCATTACCAATGCAACCACTTTTGGACATCTCTACGTTGAACTTGATGAACTTAAAAAAAAGACCTTCGAACTTTTAGAGCTATCCTCCTTTACCAAGGCTATTGAGGACTCCAGTCCACAAAGGGAATCCTCGGAAGAATTAGAACTGCAAGCAACTCTAAAAAGATCATTTCATGAACTCCATGAAGCACAAAAAATAAAATTAGTTACCTATCAAGACAAGCATTACGTTACCCTTGCACAACACTATCATGTTGAAAAAAACATCGCAGCAAAACTGGATACGGTAATCAAACATTATTCAACGCGCTCATTTGATGTTGATGCAATCTACCAATCGTTACGCGTCCCTAAAGAAGGTGAAGTTGAGCTCAATGAAGCGCAACAAAAAGGTATTATTGACTGCTTGCAAGCAAAAGTTTCGGTCATTACCGGCGGACCAGGAACAGGAAAAACAACATTGATCAAAAAACTCCTTGGTATCCTAGATGGGCTACAGATCAGCTATAGACTTGCAGCACCAACAGGCAGAGCTGCAAAACGAATGATGGAAAGCACTGGACGCTTTGCAGTCACTATTCATCGTCTTTTAGAATTCAATCCACACACTATGTCCTTCACCTACAACGAACAGAACTCTCTGAAAGTCGATTATTTAATTATTGATGAAGCATCCATGATCGATTCATTTCTTGCCTATGCTCTCGTTAAATCGGTGCCATTTACTGCGCACATTATTTTTATTGGTGATGTCGATCAGCTGCCACCAGTAGGAGCAGGAAACTTTTTACGAGATTTAATTGCAAGCAATATGGCCCCTGTAGCCAAACTCAGTTACATTTTTAGACAAGCACAAAACAGTTTGATTACTTACAACGCTCATCGTATTAATAAAGGAGAAATGCCAGTCTCAAACGCAGAATGCACACTCCAAGATTATTTTTTTATTGCAGAAGAAGATCCTGCAAATCTTCCTTTGCATCTTAAAAAAATAATGCATGGACTTCTTCCTCGATTTGGCATTTCAGCGAAAGACACCCTTGTTCTTGCCCCTATGAATCGTGGTATTGCAGGAACACAAAAATTAAACCAAGACATGCAACTTCTCTTAAATCCAGAAAAAAAACCACAAGTTCAACGTTTATTTAGTATCTTCAAAATTGATGATCCGGTTATGCAAATCAGAAACAATTACGATAAACATGTGTTCAATGGTGATATTGGAACGATTAGTAAAATCGATGAAGAAGATAAAATTATGACCATTACCTTTCCTGAAAAAGATGTTGAGTATGATTTTTCTGAACTTGATGAACTTATACTAGCCTATGCAATCTCAATCCATAAGAGCCAAGGTTCAGAATTTTCAGCAGTTATTATTCCGCTCTTTATGCAACACTTTACTCTTTTACAGCGCAATCTTATCTACACAGCACTGACAAGAGCAAAAAAATACTGTTTCATTGTAGGGCAATATAAAGCGCTTGCCATGGCGATTAAAAACACCAAGGGAACTGAACGGCTTACTTTCCTTACTCAATTTTTAACCAGTGATTTAACATGTCGATAAAACAGTTTTTTTTTACTACAGCACTAACCTTTTTCTCGATCTCGCTTTCTGCTCATTCTTTTACAGTGGTACTTGACCGTGGATCACAAGAAGATACAACCATTACACAAGAAGCTTTTAGTTGTGTGCAAACGATCCAACGAGCATTACAAGATGCATTTCCACAAGCACGTATTATCCTTTCTTGCACCTCTCAAGAAGCTATTACCCCTCTTCAGGTCGCCTCTTTTTCTAACCGAATCAAAGCAGATCTTCACATCAGTTTTAATTTTTTTACCGCAAAAGAAGTACTGCAAAATATAAGAATCTACACCTGCCTAGCTCCAGTTGGTATGCAAAAAAAATCTAATGATCTTGCTCTTATCCCTGTAGAAAAAGCGTATGAACAGCATGCTCAAGAATCAAAAACCTTTAGGCAAAAATTTTTTACTGCAGCAAAAAATGCAGGGTCTATTCCTGTTTTTGAACCACAAGAACTTCCTCTTAAAGCGCTCAAAACAATAACTGCTCCTTCATTTTTACTTGAGGTAGGAATAGGAAAATCAAAAGAATGGAAAGCATATTTTCCTCAACTTTTTGAAGGACTTAAAGAGGTAATTATAGTCGCGATGGAGAATGCATGAAGAATATCTATCGCCTCTCTCAGAGAGTAAATATCGTAAAAGATTTCCTAAGTTCCCGTCGTCCCCAGCGGTACGGTAGTCGCGGCAGTGCACAGCACTGGCTAGATGGAGTGAGCGTCGGGGTATCCAGACGTAACGGGAAAAAGCCCCTATGAACAATAAAACTGTCATCCTGGCTATCAGCTTCCTAGCCGGCCTCATCTTCTTCTGCACCTACCAAGAATGGCTGATTATTTATTGGAATAAACCATCCTATCAAACACAAACAACTCCCATTATTGAGAAAAAAAACATCACATTGTGGAGAGAAAAAGACAGCAATTTTATTAAAGAATCGTTTCAAGTTCTTTGGTCAGAAAATCAGAATGCAAATTTTAAACTTTTAACTACTGCCTGGCTTGCATGGCTTGAAGATGAACAAGAACTTTCAAAAAAAATAATGGTTGAAAGCGTACTCTTTTCCCCTTCTGGCTATGAAATATACACTTCTTTTGACCACAATCCTTTTGAGAAAAACTGGTCAATTCACCATAAAGAATCTTTTATCAATGCGCTTATTAAAAGCTATAAAGAACAAGGATGCACTGCATCATCTTTTTATTTTTTGGTACATCATGAGCGATTAGAAGATATTCATCTTAACTTTAGTGAGCCGTGGCAAGTATCGAATGTACAACTATAAAAGTAAATCTTAATAATTTTTAGGTTCATCATCTTTTTTAAGGTGAACAATCTGAACAGGAAATGATAAGTCTATGCCATTATCCCGCAAGGTTTTGACGATAGCAAACCGCACGTTACTTGCGATTTCCCATTGCTCCATTGTTTTTTCTGAACTAATAAAAGCACGCACCAAGAAAGTAAATCCATTTACTGAAAACTCTTCCAAGCGAATAACAGGAACAGGTGTATTCAAAATATTATTTGTGCTCTGAATTGCTTGCAAAAGAAGCTCTTTTACCTTTGCTGGATCTTCAAAATAACGTACAGAAATAACAATATCAGGAAATGCGATATAACTTCTGCTGTAATCCCAGTTATTCACCACATCACGAACAATACGAGAATTTGGAACAATAATGTTGTAACTATTTTGACGCCGTAAGACGACTGAACGTGGAGTAATTCTCCTAACAACCCCCATGACTTCCTGATCCAATCTAATATAGTCCCCTACTTTGAGAGGCCGCTGAACAAGGATAATAAAGTAGGCAACAAAATCATTGAATACGTCACGCAATGCCCATGCCATACCAAAGAGCAATGGCCCGAGATAATACACAACAAGAAAACCAAATCCTTCATACCACAACCCAAGAGTAATAACCGTGATAGCAGATAGGTAATATGAAATAGTTGAAACTGTATTATGCACACCTGGGTCGACAAGTAACATCCCAAAAAGACGATATAAAACAAATTTATCAATGAACGATGCAACCATAAAACTTAATGGAATGAATGAAATGGTACGCAAAATATCAAGCACACTTATTTTCTGATACTGGCCATCAATGATACTTATAGTAATACTTTTTTGGGTAAAAAATTCAGCAAGCGCCCCTAGTGAAATTGTTTTCCCCCAGAACCATGAAATAAGCCAGACACCAAGAAAAATGAAAAATATAAGCAAGAAAATGGCAAGCAGACTGTACAAGGTTTTTGCCAAATAAAAGCGTTCACGTAAAATCTCCCGCTCAGACGAAAAGAAAACAAGAACTGATGTTCTTCTGAAAAATCCATAAAATAAAAAGAGCATTTTTATAACAATTGCAGTACCGAGCACACCCCAGAAAATATAGGTCATTAAGTTATCATAACCACCAATATACGGGTCGCTTAAAATCATGATGACAATAAAAATACCGAGCAGAATATAGTAATAATCATTTACTACGCTCCATACCCAGGCCCAAAATGGTGTTTTTGAAGGAATAATACTAAGTAAATCTTCTTTGCGAATAAAGGTTAAAAGTAATCCACGAATGATAATTGAATACGCTGCTAAAAGAATATTTGGCAATTCAGATTTTGAGTAGCCGCCAAGTAAAAATGCTTCTCTAAAGCAGAGTATAATGATTGTTGCATACAAAAAAACGTAACATATTAAAGCGAATCGAGGCTGAAATGATTCATTTACAATGTCATAATTATTTTCTTGATTAAGTGTGATAAAAGTACTGACTATTTTTCGGGCAAGATACAATAAATAGGGAATAGAAAAAAGATAAAAAAGCATACTTGGATACAGCTCTGAAGAACCATAATACCCAAAATAATAAAGACAAACGGCCCATAAAAACAGTGTTATCATATGATTAAAAATAAACTGACAAATAAATCCCAATACGCGACCAATAATATATACACCACTAAAATCACGCTGAACTGCTAAAAGCTGCTTTGAAAAGCGAGGCAAGCAATAATAAAAAGTCCAAAAAAGTGCTACTAAAGCAAGAAGTTTTATAAACAAAAAAAAGAGTTTTAATGGTTGATCAAGTAATAAACTAACCATTTCATGAAGATCAAACCCTGAAGCTAAAGAATGAGAAGCAAGGGTATGCATATCACTCAAGAATATTTTTGTATCCGAAAAAACATTTTTTATTCCATTCCAAGAAATTGCTCCGCGAGAGCGATGCCATAAATTTATTCGTTGTAATTCGCTGACCATTGCATCGATATGCTTTAGCGAACTGTTTAAATAAACAAGCGACTTTGAATACACCTCAATAAGATTTCCAGTTATTTCTATTTGATGAGAGATAAGAATCTGAGCTTGATCAAAATAATTAATAATGTGTGAATACTTATTTTCATCGTACCCAACTATCCCTTTATTTTTGCTATTCAACTGCTCTTTATGATTTTTAAGATTCGAAAGCGCTCTATTCTGTATATTTAAACGGTTAGTTGAGGCAGTGCGCTTATCCTCACACGAAGAACACTCACGCAAAAGCTCCACTGAACAATTTTGATACTTCTTTACTTCTGCATGAAGCTCATCACTCGTTTTAAACTTTTGATGTTTTGTTTTATGCCAAGAAAGAATCATTTCCGTATTAAGTTCTTGCTCTTTAAACTTTTCTTTTTCACATTCTATCTGTGCTTTAAGTAACTCAATTTCACGTTCTAAAACTAAGAGCTCATCATTTTTTAAACCAGTTTCACCAAGAATCAAATATCCCTCAGCCGAACTAACGGTAGCTGACCATTCATTCAAATTTTGAATACTGTTACCTGGCTCTCCATAACTTTTTTCTAAAAATGAAAGCTCTTTTTTTATCTTTTCTTCTTGAATAGTTAACTTTTCAACTGACTGCAAATAAGCATCAGTTATGGTCAAATAGAGCTGTTTTTCTTTTTTAAGTTTTTCTTCTGCTTGGTGAACATCTTCAAGATCAACACGTAAAGAAATACGAACACTAAAATCTAATTTTTTCTTAAGAACTTGCAGAGTGCGCTCTTGAACAAGAATCATATCAGTCGCAAAAGCTAATTTTACTTTTTTATCTTCAATCCTTAATGCTGCTAAATCGCGCTCATACTGAGCAAGAGCAACCTCTGCATCAAGCAACTCACCTTTAATACGAACATGGCGCTCACCAGACTCCAGCCATTTTCCAAAGTCACCCTGTTCTTTGAGCTTCTTTTTACACAACTCTTCTGCAGCTATAACTTTTTTTTCTCCATTTTCAAGATCAAGTATCAGTTCTTTTTTTCGAGCCTGCTCATGTTCTACAACTTCTTCCTGACTAGCAATTTGATTGCCAAGATTCTGAATATCGTCAAAGGTATACATAGTTTTTCGTTCAGAAAGAATTCCTTCAAACCGTTCCTTTGAAAAATCCTCCAAAAGAACCTCATGTTGCTTACTCGTTGCAATAGTTTCTTTACGCAAAGAGCGAAACGTTATGAGTGCTTGACTCATCGACTTAAGCGTTAAAAGAAGCTTACTTTTGTATTGAGTATCAGTAGACTTAGTTGTCTCAAGTATTAAGATCTGGCTTTTAACTTTTTCTGATTGCAGAAGAAGGTCTTCATGTGCTGTACGTTCTTCTTTTTGTAAAAAATCCGTTTGTTTGCGCAACTGAGCAATGTCTTCGGTAATTTTATTAGTACCAACCACAACATTAAATTTGTCGATTTTTGGTATATTTAATGTGTCAAAAATATCTGCCTGTGCGTAGCAAAATCCTAGGAGAAAAACGGTTGATAGTATTCTTTTCATCGCAACATCACTTCAAGTAAGGAGAGGCATAGCCTTAAAAAACTTTCCTTTGGGGTGCATTTCTCTGCACCAAAAGAGCCATCTACTGATCAGCTCTTCTGAATCCAACTCTAGGTGCTCACTCAGTAACTTGTCAATAGGCATTATACGTAACTTATTAGCTATGGCTTGCACTGATACTTCATCAGGGCACACACCAAGCAACGCAAGAATTTTACATAAAACAATTTTTTTCTGAAGAGGTGTAGAAAACTTATTAAATTGCTGAAATAATTCAACCAAAAAATAAAATGGTTGTTCTGCCTCACTCCCAACTGGAATAAAATAATGACACAGCTCAAGAATGTAATGGAGCAAGTAAATATCCTGGAATGCTAACTGTGTTGCACACTGTTCAAGATCAAGATACTCGATAATTTCAACCAGCTGCCCATGTTTTTTTTCACTGAAATAGGAAATGATAGAACCCCGATGTAATGGTCCCCAATGAAATGGTTTGAACCATCTTTTTTCAACGCGACCTTCTTGTGGGCTTAAGATTGAAAGTGCACTTCCACTTGACCGTAGCACTAATCCTACGCACTCTATTCGACCTGCTAACACCTTAACTACTCCCCCACTTTACTCAGTGACCGCAGAAGAAAAAGTATAGCAGATTACTACGAATATTCTCACACAAAAAACACCTTTGTTTCCAAAAGTGCTTTCTAATAAACTTACTACACTATCCAAGATTCCCTTACCGCTCCTTGCATCACTGGGAATGACACTGATTTTACTCAAGGCCCATTTTTTTATAAAAAGCATCAAAGCGAGGTTCGCGTCCTAGATAGTCACGTAACATATCATTTGCATCTTTGCTTCCACCACAGGAAAGAATTGCATCAGAATATTTTCTACCTGCTTCTGAATTTAGCAAGCCTTCTTTTTCAATCTGCTCGAACACATCGTAAGCAAGTACTAATGACCACAGGTAACCATAATATTTAGGGCCATAGCCAGTAAGGTGTCCAAAAGAACAATAACGATGAGTATCTGTATCATACGCGAGATACTTAGAATTAAGTTCGGAAAAACGTTTATAGGTATCAGCCAAAGACTCCGTATGGTGCGGTCCAAAAAGCTCTAAACTAATCATGCCAAGAGTAAGTTGACTCGCTACAAAAATACCTTGGCCAAACTTTAGAAGTTCAAGACGTTTTTCAATAAGCTCTTCTGGTAAAGATTTTCCTGTTTTATAATGAGAACTAATCATGGTAAGAATCTCTTTATTCTCCATCCAGTTTTCAAGCATCTGTGAAGGCAACTCAACAAAATCAATTTCCGTATTAAACCCAGACAGAGCATAATATTTAGTTGCTCCTAAAGTTACATGAATAGCGTGACCAAACTCATGGAAGAATGTAGTAACTTCTGAATATTTTAATAATGAAGGTTTTTCTGCTGTTGGCTTAGTAAAATTACACACCAAGGTAACAACAGACGGAGTACGCGTTCCATCATCTTTTTTAGTTGCTAAAACAGCCTCAAAAGCTGCTGCATGCCCGTATTTTTTTTCTCGCGGAAACATATCTAAAAAAATATAACTTAATAATGCGCCATCAGCCCTGTTTTTAACTTGCAAAAGGCGAACATCAGAATGCCACATACCAGTAACCACAACAGGCTCAATGCTCAAATTAAAGAATTTTTCATAGATACCAATAAGCCCTGCTATTGTTTTTTCCATAGGAAAATATTCTGCAAAAACTTGCTCATCAATTGAGTAATATTTTTTCTTAAAATAGGTATTCACAAAGCCAAAATTCCAAGGATCCAACTTTCCATCCTTAGTTAAAGAAACTCCTTCTGGAAGATCCCCTACTAATTGATTAAAGTCTTTTTCTGCTGCAATTAACGCTTTTTTTTGCAGATCGTTTTCAAAGTCCCATGCACGTTCAGGAGTTTTAATCATCTGAGTTTTTAAATCATACGAAGCAAAACTTTCATACCCAAGTAGCTTTGAGAACTCATCTCGTATGCGTATAATTTCTTGTAAAATTGACTCATTTTGAGGGTAGGCTTTATTGCTAAAAGCCTTTGAATACTGTTTACGCGTTTCCTGAACAGAGCAATAATTCATAACCATTGATTGAACCGGATAGTTCATCGGTAAAACATAGGCATCACTATCATGCTGCAATGTTTTCTTAAAATCTTCTGGAATACCTACAAGCGCTTCTTCAGAAACTTTTATAGTGGTTGCATCTTGATCAATGAGGCGATGAAATTCAGACTCTAATTGTGCGCACTGTTTTTTAAGAGCAAGCACCTGTTCTTGTTTTTCTGCAGGAAGATTCAACCCTTGTAACTCAAAATTTTCTAGTACTTTGTTTAAGAAATAATGATCATCTTCTGTAAGATTTTCTTTATGGGCAGCCCCCATCTGATATGCCTTAAATACTTGGTAAATCTGGCCGTTACTATCGATATGTTCAATAATAAATTGATTCAAAAGCACAAATTGTTTTTCTGCAGTATCAAGCATTTCTTGCTCTAGATAGACCGATTTTACTAACCCAAGAATAGATAATTCTGATCCTATCCGAGCCTTTAACCTATCGAACCCTTGTAGCACCGTTGCTTGACTATAATTTTCTGGAGAGAGCGCAATAAGCACATTAATGCTTTCGAGAGCTGTTTTTTGTGCCCTGTCTGAACGCTCAATAATTTCCTGAGAAGTTTTTGGAAACACCGAACAAGCTAATGCAACAGTGTTTATATTTTTATATTCTTGAATATCACACTTCATAGTTATTTTTTCCTTTGATAAGGGAACTTTATGGGCTAACAAAAACCCAAGAGATCCACCAATTAGTATAGATAAAAATACATTTTTTTTCATTTTAGGCCTTTTTTAAGTATCTAATTCACTTTGGATTTGCTGACTGAATCAGTGGATGGTACAATACCATCACTAATAAAAAAAGCCAAGGGGCCTTAACACAAGGGATATCGATGAAAAAAATTATCAGTTTATTATTACTAACCGCTACCACAGCAACATATGGCTCTTATATAGAAGAGAGAAATAAATGCTTTGCAGAAAATGCACATGAATTGGTGGACCTATTTCTTAAAGAAGAATCCCCTAAAGGAATTTCAACTGTCTCATTTTTAGAAGGTATGGAATATTTAGTAAATGTAACGATTCTTAGAGAGAATGACCTAGATAAGAATAGATTAATTTTTGCTCTTAACAAAGAAATAACTCCTCATTTTAAAGAAAAAATACTACAAGTGTCAGGCTTTCTTCTTTCATTTAAAGCAGAAAAAGATAGAAATAATCTTGCCCTACAATTTAAAAAAACACTTGAAGATCGCATAGCGCTTGAAGATCGCATAGCGCTTGAAGATCGCATAGCGCTTGATAATAAGTTAGCAGAAAGAGGATTTAGCTCTATCTCCCCTGGCATATAAAAAAACGGCAATGTCAAATATGAAGTGCGACACTAAAACTTTTCTGATCAGCGCTAAGTCTTCTGTAGCTCAAGCCATTGCTCACGTAAAGCAATCGCTGTTTCAAAATCAAGATTCTCTGCAGCCTTACGCATTTCATATTCAAGATCAGCAAGTTTCTTTTGAAGTTCTGGCTCTGTTAAAACCTTATCATCTTTCTTTTTACGCTTAGAAGCTTGCGAAATAGCCTGCTGTAACGATGAAATACTTTTAGTAACTTCTCGCCTAACAGACAAAGGAGTAATGCCATGTTCTTCGTTATACGCAACTTGAATAGCACGTCGACGATCAGTTTCATCAATCGCATTGCGCATCGAATTGGTAATTTTATCCGCATACATTAACACTCGAGCATCAACATTACGCGCAGCACGGCCAATAGTTTGAATAAGCGAACGTTTATCTCGCAAAAAACTTTCGATATCCGCATCCATAATAGCAACCAATGCAACTTCAGGAAGATCAAGACCTTCACGAAGCAAGTTAACCCCGACCAAACAATCAAACACGCCTAACCGTAATTTTTGTAAAAGCTCAGTACGTTGTGGTGTTTTAATATCACTATGTAAATAACAAACTTTTAAACGGCGCTCTTCAAGATACCGAGCAAGCTCTTCTGCCATTTTTTTAGTAAGTACTGTAACCAACGTACGCTGATCATTTGCTATAACCTTTTGAATTTCTGTAACAAGATGATCCATTTGGCCAATGCGAGGCACAATTTCAATCATCGGATCAACCAAACCAGTAGGCCGAATAATCTGCTCAACAAGCTGATTTGAATGAGTAATTTCATAATCACCAGGCGTGGCGGAAACAAAAATAACATCAGTTAAATGCTTTTCTATTTCTTCAAACTTTAAGGGGCGATTGTCATAGGCTGATGGTAAGCGAAAGCCAAAATCTATTAATGTTTTTTTACGAGAACGATCACCTGCATGCATTCCACGCAATTGAGGCAATGCCACATGAGACTCATCAATGATGCATAAAAAATCTTTAGGAAAGAAATCGAACAAGCAGAAAGGAGAAACTCCTGATGGCCTACTTTCAAAATGCGATGAATAATTTTCAATGCCACTGCAATAACCAAGCTCTTCTATCATTTCAAGATCATGGGATACACGTTGGCGCAACCGTTCACGCACTACTTCACTTTCAAGCGTAGGTAAATATTCTTTAAGTTCAGCTTTTATTGAGCGTAATGCTGCTTTTTTCTTTGCTTCAGTAGTCACAAAATGCTTTGCGGGAAAGATTAAGGTGTTATCAAGGTTCGTTAAAACACGATTATTATCTTTACTAATCCACTGTAAGCCTTCAATTTCATCACCAAAAAGCTCAATACGAAGCCTATCTTTTTGATACGGCAAAACAACTTCAATCGTATTTCCCGTTACTTGGAACGTGCCAAAGCTTCGTTCAACATCATTTCGCGAATACTGAATATGGATCAAGTTACTAAGTAGCTCAGCACGTTTTAGTTTCTGACCAACTTTTAACGAAAGAGCTAGTTCACGGTAATCGTACGGATTACCAAGGGAGTAAATAGCAGAAACCGAGGCGATAACAATCACATCGTTACGATTAATAAGAGAAGCACTTGCTTCAATACGCAAACGCTCAATCTCGCTATTCACTTTCGTTTCTTTGGGTATGTAAATGTCTTGGGAAGGGATGTATGACTCAGGCTGATAGTAATCGTAATAACTTACGAAATAGCAGACCTTGTTTTCGGGAAAAAAAAGGCAAAACTCTTCATAAAGCTGAGCAGCTAATGTTTTGTTGTGAGAAAGTACGAGCACTGGCTTATTTTGCTGAGCGATAACATTGGCCATTGTAAATGTTTTACCAGAACCGGTTACACCCATAAGGGTGGAAGTATCATTGACGCCGCTTGCTCGTTTTTCTAGCAACTGTTTAATTGCTTCTGGTTGACTACCTGCTGGTTCAAACGGAGAAAAAAGCTTAAATAAGGCCATAGAAAATCCCATTCAAAAATAACTTATGAAACCACAAAACTTATTAAACGGTTTGATACAAAAATAACTTTTTGTATCGTCTTGCCTTCAAGCCATTTTTCAATAATCGCTTGCGCCTGTGGTTGCACCACATCTTGAGAACTATCTCGAGCAACGGTAATCTGACCGCGAACCTTACCATTCACCTGAATAGCAATCTCAACTGTAGCTTGAACGGTAAGCGCTGGATCATAAGCTGGCCATTCACAGTCACGCAATTTTTTACCAAACAGGTGTTCAAGTAACTCACTTGCCATATGCGGAGCAAGAGCTGAAAGCGCCACAATCACCTGCTCTGTAGAAGTTTTACCAACTTTAATTTTCTTATTAATAAGATCGTTCATTAATTCCATGGCAGCTGAAAGTGCAGTGTTTGGTTTAAATTGATCCAGACGTTCTTGGTATGCTTTTAAAAATTGCTGAACGCGTACTTTTGCTTCACGATCTTCTTCTTTATCGGCTAAAACTTCGGTGGACATATAGGCAATAAAACGATTCGTAAAACGTCGCACACCCTCAAGACCATTATCTTGCCATTCACAATCAAGTTCAGGCGGTCCCATAAAAAGAATATACATACGCAGCACATCAGACCCGTATATTTTTACAATTTCATCAGGGTTAACCACGTTCCCTTTTGATTTTGACATCTTTTCAACCAAGCCACTCTTTTCTGAAAGTTTGTTCACCATTCCCTGATTAAACAAGCGAGTGAACGGTTCTTTGAAAGGTACAAAACCAGCATCATGCAAAACTTTTACATAGAAACGTGAATACAACAGATGCAAAATAGCATGTTCAATACCACCAACATACAAATCAACCGGAAGCCAGTATTGTAAATCAGCTTGATCAAATGCAGCAGTATCCAATTGAGGATTTGGGTAACGTAAAAAGTACCAGCAAGAGCCTGCCCATTGAGGCATGGTATTTGTTTCTCGTTTTGCAGGCGCCTTACACTGAGGGCAACTTGTATTTACCCAGTCTGTAATACCAGCAAGCGGAGACTCTCCTGTTCCTGTCGGTTCATATTTTTCAACATCTGGTAGTAAAACAGGTAACTCTGATTCTGGCACTGCAACAACGCCGCAACTTTTGCAATGAATTAAAGGAATCGGTTCGCCCCAGTAACGTTGGCGAGAGAAAATCCAATCACGCAATTTGTAGGTCACCGTACGTTTTGCAAGACCTTGTTCTTCTAAATAATCTTTTATTTGTTCACGAACCTCTCCTGCAACTTTACCTGAAAAAGCTTCTGGCAAAAGCAAAATTCCTGTTTTAGTGTCGCTATAACAAAGCTCTTGAGCAACTACTTTTTTCTTGAGCTCTTCATTATTGGCAGGCACTAATCCAATAGTTAGAGGAATATTATATTTTTTAGCAAATTCAAAATCACGTTCATCATGTGCGGAACATTTCACTATGCCCGTTCCGTAATCTGCAAGAGCAAAACTCGCAATCCAGATAGGTAGCTCTTTGCCATCAAGTGGATTAATCACATAACGACCAGTAAAGATGCCTTCAATCTCTTTTTCCCCTTCGTTGCCAGCAGTAATGCGCTTTTTGATGACTTCGTCACAAAAGGTAAGGATTTCATCTTTATTAGAAATACCTTCAAGTAGTTGAGGTAACAATGAATGATCAGGTGCTATGGCGACAAACGTATCGACATAACAGGCTTCAAAGTGAGTGGAGTACGTATCAAGCGTTAGATCCATACCTTTAACTGGTGTTGAAAAAGTGAGACCTTCACTTTTACCAATCCAATTTTTTTGCATCAGCTTAACTTTTTCTGGCCAATCAAGATCATCAAGATCGTTTAATAACGGCTCCGCGTACGAAGTAATTTTGAGCACCCATTGCGGCACATCTTTTTTTGTAACCGCAGTTCCACAACGTTCACATCCGCCATTAACTACTTCTTCATTAGCCAGGCCGGTTTTACAAGAAGGGCACCAATTGATAGGCATAAAAGATTGGTAGGCAAGATTACGCTTGAACATTTGTAAAAAGATCCACTGAGTCCATTTGTAATACTCAGGATCGGTTGTATTAACTTCCTTGGTCCAATCATAGAGAGCGCCAACTTCTTCAAGTTGTTTTTTAAAGGTAGCAACGTTGGTATCGGTAGAAATGCGTGGGTGAATCCCTTTTTTGATCGCATCGTTTTCAGCAGGAAGGCCAAAGGCGTCCCACCCCATAGGATGCAGAACGTTATACCCTTGCAGCCATTTTATACGAGCATACACATCAGAAAGCACATACCCTCTCCAATGACCTACGTGAAGGCCCGAACCTGAAGGATACGGGAACATATCAAGGCAATAATATTTTTTGCCAGTTCTACCATCTGTTGCGCGAGCATCTGGATCTTGCGCCCAGCGCTTTTGCCACTTTTTTTCTACTTGCGCTACGTTGTACTGCATTTTTTGAATTCCCAACAACTAAAAAAGGCCCATCTCTAGGCCTTTTAATCTACCAATGGTATCAAAAATCGTCAAAACGCTTAAGATAACTGAGCTAGCGCTGTCTTATCTTTTTTATGCATTATCTTGAAAATATAAAGAGAGAGCTTGAATATGATATTCATTTTTTGTCTGAGAATAATCATTAATATAAGAAACAACTTCGTTCACTGTTTCAAGATTTTTATTATCCTTGAGCCATCTACAAAGATTTAAATCTTTAGTTGCAGGATAGCTCATTAACTTTCTGGCAATATCTTGAATAGCGAAAGCTTCATAATTATTTTCACTATCGCTTAAATAGATAACAAATTTTTCAAGCAAAGTTTTAGAGATTTCATTATGACCTGTTTTATGCTTCAAGAAAAGAGTTGCATTATAAGAAAAAGCAGAACACAACAAACGCATACCATTATCATTTTCAGGCTCCTCAAGGGCGCAGGATAATGCATCAAATTTTGCTAAATACAAAGCATGCTTAAATGTTGTAAATGGACTTTCTTTAGGACTTAATTTTCTCTTAAGATCTCTTGGCATAGAGTTATTGCCAATAATGCTTAAGATCAGAAATGAATCTACATGCGGACTCTGGTTTGACGCATTCAATGAAATACTAAAAAACGCCAAACTTATCAAAAACATTATTTTCATATTTTTCCTAGATTTTACAAACACACAGCTTATACTTTTCATTCACCTAATTTAAAAAAGAAGTATACCATGAAGCAAGCCTCTGGCAACGAAAAACAGCTACCAGTCAATAAATTTAACGAATCCATACTCGTCTTAAAAAGAAAAAATCTTTTTCCTGATGGTGACTGGACAGGTATCAAAAAAGTTGATTTTGAACAATACTTAAAATTAGTACAACAACACCAAGAATTTATGCCTCGGGGGCTGGCAGAAGAAGATGCTACCTACAAACAAATCATCCCTTACCTTGTGTTCCGTCATAACGACCTTTATTTTTTAATGCAACGCAAAGGCTCTTCTTCTGAACAACGCCTTGCAAGCAAATATTCTCTTGGCATAGGCGGACACCTTCGCGAGGAAGATATGAAAGGCTCGACCATTATCGAATGGGCACAACGGGAATTTGATGAAGAAATCTGTTACTCAGGATCGGTCACCATCACCCCACTCGGGATCTTAAATTCAGAAAGCACTCCTGTTGACCAAGTACATATCGGGTTTGTGCTCCTTTTAGAAGGGGATTCAGCAGATATTAGTATCCGTTCAGAACTCCAAAGTGGTGAACTTGTTCTGCTTTCAGAATGCAAAGAAAAAGATCTTGAAGGCTGGAGTAGGCTGGTGGTTGAATTTTTAGAAACTCACAAAATATAATCCTGAGCTTATTCAGTAAAAAAGCATTTGAATCAAGCCCCTCACTATTGCGTTTTCATTCTTCTATTGCGTAGAATAAAACCCATAGTCTTAAAAAAAGGAGTGGCATTATGGCATATCAAATATTAGAAAATGCAAAGATTGGTTGGCAACTTGGATCTACAGGATTTAATTTTATAAAAAACCACACAGCAACACTGCTTTTCAGCTTTTTTTCCGGATGCTTATTTATTCTGACATTTTTATTTTTTATCATTCCTTTTATTGGGGTATCGATCACCGAAAAATCTCTTTCGAACCACTGGGTTCTTGGCTTTTTATTTCTCTTTTTAACCACAGTATTTTCAACCTGGATGAAAGTTTCGTTAAGCATTTATACTAATGCTCTTTTTGAAAACAACCCTATCAGCACAATAACAAGTGCTGGCCGTGCATTATCTCGACTTTTTGCAATAGCTCAATGGGCTTTTGTGGATGCGATTGTAGGAACAATTGTAAAAATAGTACGACGTAAAAATAATAACGAAGGATTCATAGCGTCGATTTTAAGAAGCTTGCTAGGAATAGCCCTAGAGCTTGGTTGGAATATTCTAACCTTTTTTGTTATTCCACTAATCGCTTTTGAAGATCTCTCCCTTATGGCAACCATAGAAGAATCAGGTAGTATCATAAAAAAAACCTGGGGACCATCAGCTGGAGCAACATTTAACATTGGATTTATGGGAATCTGGTGGCTTTTAGGTTGGTATCTTCTTTTCTTTGGACCATTTACCATTTATTGCAAATACTTTTTAGAGGAACCAGTAATGCCAGAAAAAGCGCTTTTTCTTGTTATTTTTGCAGTACTGGCTTTTACTATTCCGCTTCTTATTATGGGCATTATTACTTCAACCGTTAAAATAATTATTAAGACAGCTCTTTTTAATTACACCAGGAATAAACCAACTGGCCCCTTTGAAGCCGATCTCTTAAAAATAAGCTTTGCCCCAACTGACACTAACTAAATGAAGGAATGGCAATGATTTATTTATGGGATATTCGTGGGCTTGCGCATCGCATTAGACATGGAAAATTAAGTAAAAAAGAAGTTGCCATCTACTGTTTTTTAAGCCCTTTCTTGAGTATATCTAGTGGTATTTTTTTTGGCTTTTTACTTTTCAGCCACCAAGTTGTTGAATACTCATTTAGGGGCTGGTTAGGAGAAAGCCACCCATACATGCATTTTTATAATATCTGGTCAGTCAGCATGAGCATTCTTACTATCATTATAAGTTTTGGTGGCATCTATTTATGCTACCGAGCAAATAAAAAGGGTGATGGAAAAAATTTTTGGCAGCGAATGGCATGCCTCAGTTTCCCCATAAACTTCCATATTATCGTCTACACATTGGCCTGCCTTAGCATTGCAGGAATCGTTTTTTATTTTTCCATACAAGACACTCTCACAAATTTTCAAGCAAGCATTTGGCCATCTGCTACACAAGAAATTTCAGGGCCAGGAGGAGTAGTAGTTCAAAGTGCAGGATGGTTTGCTAGATCAGTTGCCTTTATTAAACTCCCTCTTGCACCACTTAAACTAACACCATTACTTGATGATATCCGCAACATGATCATGCTTGGCTACCCAGTGCTTTCTTTTGTTCCACCATTACTCTCTCTTTCTCACTACCTCATTGTGCGGCGAATGATTAAAAGAGTGGCTCGCCTTCCAGAAGCAGGAAAATATTCAAAAAAACTTTCTCAAGTAATTGAAGAGAATAAAAAATAAATAAAAAAGCCCCTGAAGGATTTCCCCTCAGAGGCTCTTTTATTTTAATTACTAGAACTAGTTACTGGCCTTTATGCCTAGCCAAAACCGCCTCTGTAGAACTCTGTTGATTAGTTTCACCCATACCTGTTTTTATTACAAGTCCAGGATTAACATCTAAAACAGCTTTAACACATGCATCACGTTGCGGGCTGTCAACACTTTCTACTATAACCTTTTGAATATCATCGTTGTTGATTGTAGCTTTGCGTTCATTAAGTAAAGTAGTAATTTGCAAATTACCTTGTCTTATTGAATGCATAAGCGCAGTATATTTATCTCTCCTTTCATTTATATCAGTACCACCATCGCAAAGAGCTTTTGTTTTTGAATAATCACCTGCAATTACAGCCGCAACAAGAGAAGTTATTCCTGCGACGGCCGCATCATGCTGTAGCTGAGTTTTAACGTAAGAACGTGCACACACCCCATTTTGACCAAACGCAACAGCAACTACTAACAACGCGATGTTTAGTTTTTTTTCCATTTCCGTCTCCTTTATAGTCCGCAATATTTTAGCAGGACCTTAGAATATTCAGGTAAGCACCTCGCCTACCTTTCATAAACAATAGTATCAGCCCCTCTTTCCGAATAGCAACAGTTCAAATAGAATTTTTTTAATATTGAAAAAATAAATAAAAAAACAAACCTCTGTCAATGTTTTTAATAAAAAATAAATTTATTTTCTTTTAAAAAAACCAATTAAATCTATATATGAATTTTAAAACTTTAATAAAATAACTTTTTCTAGGACTCAATTTCATTTCTTTAAGTAAAGACCACAGTTATCCCATACATTAGGCCTAAGCTAAATCAAAAACTTCCTTTCTTTGACTCCAAAAAAAGCTCGCTAGCTCACTATTATTAACTTACCTTAACTATCTAAAAATTGGCTCTGAGTTGCCTAATACCTATTATAATGCTAGTTTTGATCTGTTATTATTTTTTCACAAACCTCTAACCCCGCCTTTTCAGTTCTTGAAATAACGGGTTATTATTCTCCCCAGGAGTCATTAATGTCCAAAGAGATCATACGTCCCAGCCAGTTTGGGAAAGTTGATATTGTAGAGCTTGAAGAGCTCGATGCTGCCTTTAATCCTGAACAGTTAGAAGAACTTTCTAATCTGTTCGAAGGTTTTTTCTCGGTTAATAAACCAGGAAGAATCGTTGAAGGAAAAGTTACTGAAGTCAATAACGACGGTATCCGTGTCGACATTGGCTATAAATCAGAAAGCTTAATTCCTCGTTACGAATTCTCTTCTTTTGAACTTAAAAAGTATCAAGTTGGGGACCAAATCGAAGTTATTCTCGATCAACTTGAAAGCCCAGAGGGCGAGCTCGTTCTTTCATTTGAAAAAGCAAAAGCTTTGAAAGCTTGGGATACTATTCTTAAGTATTTTGAAAGAGGCGAAGCTATCGAAGGTATCGTTACTCATAAAGTTAAAGGTGGATTATCCGTTGATATCGGTATCCCTGCATTCTTGCCAGGATCCCAAGTTGATATCCAACGCGTTACAAACTTTGATCAGTATGTAAACACCACGATTACCGCAAACATTATTAAAATTAATAAAAAACGTGGAAATGTTATCATTTCTCGTCGTAAATTCCTTGGCGACCAACGCACTGAAGTACGCAAAAAAGTACTTGATACAGTGACTGAAGGTCAAATCATCCAAGGACAAGTTAAAAACATCACCAACTATGGCGTGTTTATTGACATAGGCGGAGTTGACGGGCTTCTACACATCACTGATATGACTTGGGGCAGAATTTCTCACCCAAGCGAAATCGTGAAAATTGGAGACAATATCAATGTTAAGGTTCTTTCATTCGATAAAGACAATGAAAAAATCTCACTTGGTATGAAGCAACTTTCTGACAATCCATGGGAATCTATGGAAAAATCAATTGTTCCTGGCAGCCGCGTAAAAGGCAAAATTTCTAACATCACTGAATATGGCCTTTTCGTTGAAGTTGAAAAAGGTGTTGAAGGACTTATTCACATCTCTGAAATTTCATGGGTTGATCGCATAACTGATCTTAAGCGTCATTTCAAAGTTGGCGATGAAATCGAAGCATTGGTAATTTCTTTGGATAAAGAAAACCGCCGTATGTCTTTGAGTATCAAACAACTTGATAAAAATCCTTGGGAAACAGTTGCTGCTGAATTCAAACCAGGCGAAAAAATCAAAGGTACTATTAGCAATATCACCGACTTTGGTGTGTTTGTGCTTCTTAAGCCAGGAATTGATGGCTTAGTGCACGTATCAGACCTTTCATGGACTGAACACATTGAACACCCGGGCGATATGTTTAAGCGCGGCGAAGAAATCGAAGCTGTTGTTCTTTCTGTTGATACTGAAAACAAAAAGATCTCCCTTGGTATTAAGCAATTAGCTCAAAATCCATGGGAAAATATCGATGCTACTTACAAAGTAGGCGATATCATCAACGGTAACATTTCACGCATTACCAACTTTGGTCTTTTTGTAAAACTTGAAAGCGGTATCGAAGGTCTCGTACACATCTCAGAACTTACTGATCTGAAAAAAGATGATGCGAAGATTGAAGACCTCTTTAAGGTTGGCGAAAAAAGAGAATTCCGTGTTATCAAAGTCAGCAAAGATGAGCATAAGCTTGGCTTAACTACACGTCTCACTGCTGAACTTCCAAAAGAAAAAGAAGAAAAAAGACAAGCACGTCCTGCTCGAGAAGAAACAGTTGAACAAGCTGCTCCGGTTGCAAAACCAAAAAGCGCGTTCCAACTAGAACTTGAAAAAGCATCTGCTCGTCAAAAAAAAGATAGTAACTAAGGAATAATCATGACAGAAAGAACACTCGCTATTATCAAGCCTGACGTTATGAAGGCACACCGTGCTTTTGAGCTTATTGGCATGATAACAGACCATGGTTTTAAAGTAGTACGTTGCAAACAAATGCACCTTACTGCTGATGAAGCTGAAGAATTTTACGCTGAACATAAAGGCCGTAGCTTTCTTCCAGAATTAGTTGAGTTCATGACTTCAGGTCCTGTAGTTGTTCTTGTTCTTGAAAAAGACAATGCAATTTTAGGATGGCGTGAATTAATGGGCGCAACCGATCCTGCACAAGCAGCAGAAGGAACTGTTCGTAAGATCTTTGGTACCAATAAAGGTATTAATGCTTCTCACGGCTCTGATTCTACTGCCGCATCTGCTCGTGAAATTGCGTTTTTCTTTCCAGCTCACTGCTGCTAAGAACTAACGCATACATTTGAATTAAAAAAATAAGGAGAAACTGCATGAATTACGTTATTCGTATTTTATACTGTTTCTCCTTATTTTTTGGCCTTTTTTCTTTTTCAGAAATAAGAACCGAAACGCATAGGCCTCAAAATTCTCCCTACCTTTCTTCTTTACAAGTTGAACATTGGATTATTATTCATGGTACTTTTGCACGAATAATACCCTGGTATAAAAAAGGTGGCTCTGGTTACGAAGCTTTGTCTAAATTCCTCACTACTCAAAACAAACCACACACCATCAATTCATTTCTGTGGTCAAGCTCTAACAATCACCAAGCACGAATAAAAGCAGCACAAGAATTACAAGAACTTTTACAACTAGTAAGCATAAACAAATATCATACCACTCATATTATTGCCCACAGCCATGGTGGTACTGTTGTACTTCTTGCAGTACAAATGATGATAGATCAACAACTCAATAATATCCGCATAAAAGAACTCTTTACCCTTGGCATGCCGGTATATACTGACTGGTATCCAAAAGCATGTAATTCTATTGATGCTATCTATCATATTTTTTCATATGGAGACTTTATTCAGCCAGTCTTTACTGTTTTTGAAAGAATGCTTCCTGAAGCTCCTCATATTTATAATCTTCCGGTGAAAAAAAATAATGAGGGCCTTTGGCACGAAACATTACGAAGTGCAGATGTAATCATACAACTCCCCTTTCTCCACACGCTCTTTACAGAAAAAGGAAGTTACTGTTTGCACCTTGATACAAAGAGCAAAGAAACTCCGTTCTTTACTGCGGCGCCCTACACTGCGGAAGAAAAAGAAAAAGATTTTGCAATAGACCAGGCCTATATCAAACAAATTATTAATCTTTATGCAGAAACACGAAGTAGAAAACAATGAAAAAACAATTATCAAAGCTAATGCTTCCTAAAAAAATAGGCATGCTTGATTCGGGCGTTGGTGGTCTTTCTGTATTAAATGCACTTATTCCCTTTCTTCCTCAAGAAACTGTCTATTTCGCTGATGCAGCACATCTTCCCTATGGACAAAAGACCGTAGAATTTCTTATTAATCGGGGAATCGCTATTACTTGTTTTTTTGAAAGCTTAGGCATCACTACCATTTTTGTTGCCTGCTATACATTAAGCGCTACAGCAGTTGCATCATTAAGAAAACTGTTTCCGCATATAACCTATGTAGACCTGCTTCCCCTCACTATTGATCGAGCTCTTGCGGTTACAAAAAATAATCGAATTGGGGTCATGGCAACACAAGCAACGATAAATACCCATATACATCAAAGATTACTTAGTGAAGCGGTCATCATCACTATCAATACTAGCGCCACCCTTATCGAACAGCCTTGCCCCGATTTCGTTACGCTTATCGAAAGAAAAGCATCCCCTCAAGAATGCCAAACAGCTATTGACGAATATCTAACTCCACTGCTTACCGCTGATGTTGATACGATCATTCTTGGGTGCACTCATTATCCCTTTATTCAAAAACTTTTAGAGGATCAAGCTCCACATATTACCTTTGTAAACGCTGCAAATTCATTGCTTAATTTCACTGAAAGGACTGATATATCTCATATTCATTTTGTTACTACCGCACCAATTGAATATATCGAACAAGCAGTTGAGCATTTCTTGGTTAAAGATCATGGGTGTATGGTTTCATTTGAGTCTAGAAAAAGGCTGTAAAAAAAATGGGCCCCATGTAAGAGCCCATACTTATCGAAACAAAACAAAATCTACTTTAAAGCAGAGAGATCTTTGTAATCGTACTTTTTATGTTTTTCCATCTTTTTTACCGCTTCATCAAGAATGCCATTTACAAATTTGTAAGCATCTTTTTCTGAAAAAGCTTTCGCAAGTTCAATGGCTTCATTGATAACAATAGTTGCATGAGTATCAGTATTAACTAGTTCCCACAATGCAACTCTCAAAACAAGACGGGTACAGGTACCCAAACGATCTAAGCGCCAATTTGCAAGAAGAGGGGTTATCATTTCATCAAGGGCTTCTCTTGTGTCAATAATAGACTGAGCCATAACAGCAACTTCACCATCAATCGGAATATCCATCTCATAACCACGATTGAAATTATGAATTACCGATTCTAGTGAAATGGTGTAATCAAATGATTCCATTACATACAACAACTGAATAGCTAAAGAGCGAAAATCACGACGCGATGTCGCTATAACGGGATTATTTGTTACCTCTTCCATAATGATGACTCCGTACCCTTAGACGCGTTCAATATACGTATTATCACGAGTGTCGACTTTAATTTTTTCGCCTTCGTTAACAAACAAAGGAACTTGTACTGTTACCCCTGTTTCTAACAATGCTGGCTTGGTTGCCCCACCTTGAGCAGTATCACCACGGACACCAGGAGGAGTTTCTTTGACTTCCAAAACCATAAAGAGTGGCGGAGTTACCCCAATAGGTCGTTCTCTAAAAAAGAGCATTTCATAAACTTCTTGCTCTTTTAAATAGCCAATAACATCTTCCAAATTTTCTTTATTGAGTGACACTTGGTCGTAGCTTTCCTCATCCATGAAATTATAAAGATCTCCATCACAGTAAAGATACTTCATAGATCTGCGTTCAAGATCAGGGTTTGCAAATTTTTGATCCGAGCGAAAGTTTTCTTCAAATGTTGAACCGGAAATCAAGTTTTTGAGCTTAGCGCGTACTAATGCACCACCACGGCCCATTTTATTATGTTGAAAATCCATCACAACATGCGGCTCATCCCGCAATAAAACCTTTGTACCTTTACGGAAATCTGTAGCTGATATCATCTGGTCTCCTTATTACCTTAAATTTTTGAGCGAAAAGACGTATCCATCAGTATAAAACGCTCATCATAAAAAGCAATCGTCCATCGCCCATCTACGCCTAGGGGCGTCATCGAGCTAGCGTTACTTTATTTTAACAAGCACGAAGACTAGCGCTGTGTTTATAAAAAGATCCTTCACAAGCATCCAAATTTTACCATCATCCCCAGAAACAGGAGATTATCTCATGCGAATGCGGGATAATCGACTGAACGTACGGGGACCTAGTCGTAACAAAACAAAGTCCTCTTATTTATTTTTTGTATGGACTATCCATTTTTAAGATTAAAAATTATGATTTCTTCTTGTTACGCCTGGATCCCCGTACGTTCAGTCGGCAACCACTGCACTACGTGCCTGGTCGCCTTCTATCTCTGAGGATGACGGGTGGAGAAAAAAACTCTTTAGACGTACCAAAGATTCCCTTACTGCTTGCGATAGCAAGCTGGGAATGACACAAAGGAGTCAAAAATGAATAGAACAAGCCTAAACCACATAGATCCTGCGGTAGCAACAATCATCGAACACGAAGCAAACAGGCTCGAAACAACTATAGACCTTATCGCGTCTGAAAATTACACCTGGCCTGCAGTGCTTGAAGCAAGCGGCTCCATTTTGACCAATAAATACGCAGAAGGTTACCCAGGAAAACGATACTACGGTGGATGCGTCTATGTGGACGAAGTTGAAGACCTCGCTCGCCAACGCTGCGCCCAACTCTTTGGTGCTGAACATGTAAACGTGCAGCCCCACTCAGGGTCACAGGCAAACATGGCGGTCTATTTTGCAGCGCTCAAACCAGGCGATACTATTCTTGGCATGAACCTTGCAGCAGGCGGACACTTAACCCATGGATACCCAATAAATTTTTCCGGTACCTTTTACAAAAATGTTAACTATGGAGTTAATCGAGATACTGAACATCTTGATTACGAAGAAATTCAAAAACTTGCCCTTGAACATAAGCCGCAGATTATTGTCTGTGGCGCTTCTGCGTATTCACAAATCATCGACTTTGAAAAGTTTGCAGCGATTGCCAAATCAGTAGGGGCATTCTTACTGACCGACATTGCCCACATTGCAGGGCTTGTTGCCACCGGACTTCACCCTTCCCCCATCAAACATGCGGATTTTGTCAGCAGTACCACCCATAAAACATTACGTGGACCTCGCGGTGGCCTTGTCATGTGTAAAGAACCATATGCCCAACGACTTGATAAAGCAGTTATGCCAGGGCTCCAAGGTGGACCATTGATGCAACAAATCGGAGCCAAAGCGGTCGGCTTTTTATATGCGCTCCAACCGGAATTTAAAACTTACCAAAAACAGATTATCAAAAACGCACAGACCATGGCAGATGCTTTTACTTCCCTTGGCTACCGTATCGTTTCAGGCTCAACGAAAAACCATTTAATGGTCATTGACCTGCGTAGCAAAAATATCACCGGCAAAGAAGCTGAAGAACTTCTTGGAAGCATTGGTATCTCAGTTAACCGCAACTGCATTCCGTTTGATCCTCAAAAACCGATGATCACCAGTGGCCTTAGAGTTGGAACCCCTGCTATCACTAGCCGCGGATTTAAAAAAGAAGAAACTGAAGAAGTGGTGCAGATTATTCACGATGCTTTACAAAAACGAACCGATATCCATGCGCTTAATAGTTTAGCAGAACAAGTGCACCGACTATGTAAAAAATTCCCTGTGTACGAAAAATAGAAAGGCAACCTAAAAATTTATCTTAAAATTAACATAGCCCTCCCACTCGTCGTCCTCAGCGATACGAGAGCCTAGACAGGGTACGCGGTACCCTGTCTAGGCAAAGTGAGCGTAAGGATCCAGGATAATTGCACAAAAATCATTTTAGAAATGACCTGAATAATCCATTTCTTTAGATAAATTATGATGACTTTGGTGTAATTTATTTCTGGATCCTTACGCTCGCTTCGTCTGGTCGGTGCATTAAAATACACCGCTGCGACTTTCGCCTTGCTGAGGACGACGAGCGCAAGCCTAAAATAGAAAGATCGGGTTCAAAACTAAACAGAACTTAGGAATGATTGTGAAGAAAAAGTCATAATTTCTAACCATAAAAAAGGAGAACTCATGAAAGCAGAATTTGACGATTACATAAAAGAATATCGAAAAGACCAAGATAATTACCTCAATGCAACAGGAGAATCAAGTGAGTTTTTTACCGTCTAAAAAACTCAAAAACCTGCTGAATGGTTGCCTGAATTTTTTAAAGGTGTTCCAAAAACCATTCTTGATTTTGGATGCGGCGATGGCTTGATGACAGAAAAAGTACAAAAACAGTTTCCAAAAACTAAACTCTTTGGCTGCGACCCTTCACCAGAAAGCATTAAAGTTGCACAAAAAAATCATCCCGACATCACCTTTAAAGTTTCAGGAGCTGATGTTTCGTGTTTTAAAGATGAACAGTTCGATGTGATTTTTGCAGCAGGAGTTTTCCATCACATTCCTTTTGCCGAACATGCCGGGTACATTCAAGACCTTCATAGAGTCCTCAGTAAAAATGGGGTGTTGATACTTTTTGAACTCAATCCTTTTAACCCAGGAACACAGTACATTTTTAATACGTGCCCTATTGAAAAGAATGCAAAGATGCTCAACCCTTTATATGCACGCAATCTTTTAAAAGAATATGGCTCGCCAACGCTCAAGTTTTACAGCTTTTTCCCCCACTTTTTGCGTGGATTTAGATGCACCGAAAAATTCCTAACAAAAGTACCTCTTGGCGGGCTTTACGCTACTTTTTTAAAGAAAGAGACGTCGAACAAATAATCTCATTTTTCTCGAAGTCATTCCCAGAGAAGGAGATTGTCACGTGCGAATGCGCGGACAAGCGACTGAACGGTACGGGAATCCAGACGTAACAAGACAAAGTCCTCATAATTCAAAACATTCTATTTGCACCGTTTAGCACAGATTAACCATCTTTGATTTTAAGATTAAAAAAATTATGATTTTTTCTAGTTACGTCTGGGTCCCCATACCGTTCACTCAGTCTAGCCAGTGCTTTGCACTGCTGCGACTTCGCTCTCTGGGGATGACAGGACTTTTTATTTACTCATTAATCGGCGAATACGTAAGGCAATTTTATCATACAACCCATGTTGAAGCGCCCAAATGATTGAATGGATCCCGTAGAACGTTGCCGCGGTAAAAAAACCGGTGAGGTAAGGGGCTACGGGAACGGTTACTACCCCAGGGAGCGCGCTAAACCATAAAGCAAACCAATACGGAATTTCTAAATACCAAGGCTTGCGATAAAACCATGCGCACAATAACCCAATGTTGGCAAACATTAGCAAGTAGTAAAGTAAGATTCCGCACTTTGCAAAAAGGGTCTTGAGTACAAATTGAGGATGCGTTTTACAAAGCTTTATAATCTCATCACGTAAAGTATTTTCATACTCATCAGAAAGATAGACTGCCTCTGGAGCGACCTCTCTTACCTTATAAACAGAGCAACTATCGCTATAATAAAGACCGTAATCATTTGTTACAAAACCGAGACCTGCGTAAATATTATGCCAAAATGTGTGTGATACTCGAGTGGAACCATGCTCAATGCCATGAGTATCAAGATAGGCATTTCTACTTTCAAGAGATTTCTGAATTCCCCAAAAAGTTACCCCTGCTCCCAACCCAAAGCACAACAATAAAACTACTGCTCGCACCGACCACCTGTAATACAGCACTACCGTAGTCACAACCACAAGCCCTAGCGCAGTAGCCGTATGAAGTCGCAAAAAATTAACACCAACCATTACAAATCCAGCGATCAGGCAATACAAAGCTAAAGGCAAAATCTTCTTCTCTGAAAGCAATGCAAAAAGCCATGGAACAAAGCAAAGAGCAAAAAATGAAACTAAGTAAATGTCATACACAACATAACAAACAGCCCCAACTCCAAGCACACCAATAACTGTAATAGTTCGACTTACCCAATCTGTGCACAGCCTCAAAAACCCAGTAATCGCTATTGCACTACCTAGACCGATAAAGACTGCATACGTCCACCAAATAGCCTGATCCAAAGAAAGGTGAAACCAATCAACCAGTACGGGGACAAAAGGATAGATCTCAGGATCTCCGCCATACCCCTGTTCTAAAGGAGCAAGCATTCCATTAAGGATTCGCAGTAAAAGTACACCCGTTGCTTTGAAAGCAGCGATGGTTTCATTAAAAAGTTCCAAACGACACGGCATTATATCCATTATTTCTCCTCAAAACCTTTTCCTATGCTTTCTTGAATAATATAAAGCGGTCTGTTTTTTTGCTGATCATATATTCGTCCAATATATTCACCAAGGAGCCACATCAACAAAAATTGAACTCCCATAAAAATATAAACCACCGTTACTAACCATTTAAAAAGGGGGTACCGTGCCCCATGAACAAAAGCATCAAAGGCTATATAAGCAAACATTAATGAACCGGTAAAAATGACAAAAACACCCACAAAAGCTGCTATCCTTAAGGGAAACAGTGAAAAAGCAGTTACACCATCAAAAGCCAATTTAAAAAGCTTTAACCAACTGTATCCCGATACCCCTGCTACTCTTTCAGGCCTTTTAAATTCTACATAAGTGTGTTTAAATCCGGTCCATGCAACAATGCCTCGCAAATAACGGGCTCGTTCACGACACAACCTTACTTGTTGCAATACTCGCTTATCAATAAGCCTAAAATCCCCCACATTTTGTGGAATAGGAACGTCAGCAACATAATGTAAAAGCTTATAATAAAGCGAAGCGGTAAAGTCTTTTACAAATCCATCATTACGGGAGCTACGGCGCGCATAGACAATATAAAAACCTTGCTCCCACCGTTCTATCATTTCATAAATCAGTTCTGGTGGATCTTGCAGATCAGCATCTAATCCTATAATAGCATCTCCCTGTGCGTGATCATACGCAGCAGTAAGAGTCATTTGAAACCCAAAGTTTCTGCTAAATGAAAACCCTCGCACTCGAGAATCTTTACTTACTAGCTCTTTTATAATCTGCCACGAGCTATCAGTGCTTCCATCATCAACTAAAAGAATCTCAAAACTATATTTCTGAGCAAAATGATCACAAATCGCTTTAAGCTTTTCATAAAGAACAGGAAGATTCCCTTCTTCGTTATACACAGGGATAACAAAGGATAGTTTTTTCATAGAACTACTGCTTTTTATAAATGGCTACGAGTGAAACACCTATAGGAAACGACATCCAGGGCAAAAAATATTTTTCAAAACTAAATAGTGTTCGTAAAAGATTATTTTTCCATCCAGAAGGAACGGTCATTTGAGCCGCAAAAGAGCTATTTGCTTTACGCGCTAAGAATGCTGCTGGGAAAAGAAAAAAATTATAATAACTTAACTTTTCTCGTTTTAGAGGCTGCGAAAGCAATAACGTACTCAATGTTTTTTTTGTGTAGCGTCGAAAGTGAGGGAAATCTCCCTCTTCATCAAAACTACTCCACAAACATTGAAGTGCCGGAACAGTCACCAAAAGATGCCCCCCTTTTTTAAGAAGCGCTGATAATGCTTGTACTGTTTTATGATCATCTTCAATGTGTTCAATAACGTCCATCGCCATCACAACATCAAAACTTTCTTGCGGTAATGATGTGTCTAAAATATCAGCCTGGATAACGTTCAACCCTTTTTCTTTACATAACGCAATAACCTGAGGATCTATATCAACACCAGTTACCTGCCCAAATTTCGCTGCGTGCTCAAGCTCTGACCCAGTTCCACAACCAACGCAAAGGATTTTTATATCTTTTGAAGAAGAAGAGGATGACAGGGTTTTCCAAAAAAGCTGCTCCATAATTGCCCGCCGAGACTGAAACCACCAATGATCATACTCTGCTCGAGCAAGTAAGGTTGTTGTATCTAATTCAGAAATCATGAAAGCCTCTGTAAAACTTCGCATACATACGCAACTTCTTCTTCTAACAATAATGGATAAAGAGGCAATGAAAGGGTGTGTTCTCCTATGTATTCAGCAATAGGGAAGTTGCCTTTTTGATACCCATACTTTTCTTGGTAGTAAGACATAAGATGAGTTGGACGATAATGAACCGCAACCCCAACTCCTTGTTCATACAAGAAATCAATGGCCGCATCTCTATTTTTTACCCAGACAGAATACACGTGATAGGCATGCCGAGAATCAGCTTCAAGGCCAGGACGTTCAAACTTTGTTAATAATGTTTCATACAGATTAAAGAGAACTTCTCTTCGCTTGTGCAATGTTTCAATGCGCTCAACCTGATGGATCAAAAGAGCTGCTTGCATATTAGTCATGTTCGATTTCATACCCAAAAATTCCATATCATAATGACGGTATTTTTTAGTGTAACGATCTGCTGCGCTTGATGAGATACCATGGCTTCGCCCTTGCAACAGCCATTTGTGCATCTCTTCATCATTTGTTGCTATTGCACCACCTTCACCAGCAGTAATATTCTTTGTTGCATAAAAACTATAACAGGCCGCATTGGAAAGAGTTGCTGATTTTCCACCACGATGCTCTCCTTCAACACAATGAGCTGCGTCTTCAATGATAATTAATCCATGGCGATCAGCTATCTCTTTAATGGTGGTCATATTGCACATTTGACCATATAAATGAACAGGAATAATCGCTTTTGTTCGTGGAGTAATAGCAGCTTCTATTAATGTTGGATCGATATTTGCAGTTTTCCATTCAACATCAACAAAGACTGGTTTCGCCCCCACAAATTCAATGGTATTTGCTGTGGCAACATAGGACAAAGGAGTAGTAATAACTTCATCACCTTCCCCAATACCAAAATAACGCAAACAGAGTTCTAATGCATGAGTACATGACATAACCCCTACTGCATACTTAGCACCAAGATAACATGCAAAATCTTCTTCAAACTGTTTTGTAATGGTACCAGTTGTAAGAAAAACAGTGTCTAAAACTTTCATCAATTCAGCTTTATCTTGCTGTTCTAGATTGTGACGAAAGTATTCTACTTTTCTTTTTTCACTTGAAAAAACAGGAAGGACTTTATCAATCGGATATTCTTTAGAGTTCATAACTACTTCCTCGTAATAATTTTGTGATACACATGCTCTACCGATTCAACTAAAAAACTGTTTTTCTGATAAAAACGATTTGCGGGGATATTTTCTACCTGCGTTGCAACTAGTAACGTTTTTTTTAAACTTTCTGCATAGATTTGTGCTTGCCGTAAAAGAATCGATGCGATTCGTTTATTTCTAAAAGAGCTATGAACACCCAGCAAATCAATAAAAAGATCATTTTTTGCCGTACGCAAAGAAAGAATTCCTCCACACTGCCTCTGCTCATTAGTTGCTACGAATACCTTTTGTGCGTAACCCAAGAATGTATTTTTCATCCACTGGCGGTACACCTTTAATGCACCCTGTAATCCTATAAAAGGATCTTTTGCATAATGGCTTACTGCCGCAAGGTCAGACGTGATTTCAGCTAAAAAACTATCACTTTCAGAATACTGATAATTTTCAGTTACCAGCAAATCGTCATTTTTATCTTTATGAAAACTACTATCATCAGTAGCTCGATAAACTATCCGGGATGAAACAAGATAGTAGCCATACTCATTTAGTAATAAACCAAGCTTAACATCACAAGGGACTGAACAAAAAACAAGCCCTATATTTTCTTGAACAAAAAACAGTTCTGCTTGATCAAAAAAAGAATGATCAACAGATGGTACTGGAATAACTTTGGCAACATTGAGTTCCAAGAGTTTAGAATCAAAATGATCAACGAAAAAATTGTTTACCATATAACTCTTCTTGCTTAAAAAGGGGAAGTTCTCCTGAAAGAGAATCCGCATTAAAAAAATCACGAATTACATACAGAGGGCGCTTTTTCACTTCTATGTACAGTCGTCCCAAATATTCTCCAATAATACCCATCACAGAAAGCTGAATACCTCCCATAAAAAGAACTGC